>DMNE01000079.1:4058-11968 GCA_003453735.1 Nitrospiraceae bacterium
CACCTTGAGGTCCTGCTGGGCCGGGATTGCCTTGCTGCCCCTGAAATCCTTGTGGTCCTTGTGCACCTGCTGGTCCGGCTGGTCCTACCATCGAAGTGCCGGTTGTCGGCCATGCACCGTTAGTCATCGGGCCATAAATTATATGGTTAGTAGTGTCCATGTAAAAGTCACCATTACTTCCGGTGGCTGGGGTAGGGGTACCCGATCCATTCCATATGGTATTGCCGTTCGTACCAGCTGCACCAGGTGCACCAGGGGCACCCGGTGCTCCTGCAGGGCCTGCCGGCCCTTGAGGTCCTTGTGACCCTTGCTTCCCGGTAGCTCCTGTTGCTCCAGCTGGCCCTGTCAATCCAATCGGTCCTTGCGGGCCCGTTGGGCCCTGATTTCCGATTGTTACGTCCATTACTATGAGAGACATATTCAATTTGTTTGTTTGTACTGTCAGAGTATAAGTGCCTGGGGAAACATTCGCAGGCAGCGTGCAAACGATTGTTGTAGACGTCCAGCTGTCAACGGTAAGCGCGGTGCTTCCAAGATTAACAGTGTATTTAGTTGTCCCAAGACCACTGCCCGAGATTGTGAGCAGTCCGGTTGTCAGATTAGCACTCACTTCGTTAATATCCGGGTCTGCTATGGCAGGTGTCGCGACCGTATCCGCTATGGCAGGCGAAAGAGTACAAAACAATCCGATGATCATAACTACTGACATCAACCAGTTCAGTTTTTCTCTGTCCATAATAAATTACCCCCTCGTTTAAAAAAGAAACATTCTACTGCCGCTGCTCTTCTCCCTTTTCTATCTTTACTACTGCACTCCACAGCCTGATAGTTTGAGAAACTGAAGTCATGCATACTTACACTTTCATCTCATAACACATCACCTCCTTCATCACTTTCACCTCATTCTCTTCCGTAAATTTATCCATTCCGTCGGGTGTCATGAGATTCTCTGTTTGCCATAGCTTCAATTTTGTAGCAGCCCTTCTAATGTTGGTTGCTTGGCAAAGACATGTGAAAACGGTATTGCAATCAGATCGCCGATGATATAGGACGCGTAGATCATAGTGAAAAGTATCGCATATGTTGGATAGGTGCCATTAAGCAACAGAGGTAGAATAACGCCTACGAACCAAACGATCTTGTAGGTCAGCTGGAGCAATAAAATCGGAACAAATTTCAATGGCGACCGTAGGCCCAACATTGACAAAAGCGCGAAGGAACAATAAACGCTGCCGGTAACGCCAAAAGCGATAATTTGATCCGAGTTTGGCCAGCCGAATATCGACCGCATAACATCAGGTATTACTATTATTCCCAAGCCGAATCCCCCAGCCCCGACGATAGTGTAAATATACATAAACTTCAGCCAACCCAACCTGACATTGCTATTCTTATCCATTGTTTTTTCCTCCTTTTGTTTTGAGAAACTGCGCCCAATCAGATTTACCCACTTTCACCATATATCACATCACCTCCTTAGTAGTTAAAGACAAAAATGCAGAGCCTACCTCAGGTTTACTTCGGCAGCTTTGTGAATGTGCCCGGTAATGGCGGATATAACGCTTTGCGTGGGAATCACGGCCGCGAAGAAGGTCAGTCGCACGGATTAGCGAAGTGAACTTCATAGGATCGGTGATCACGCAATTTGCCCCTGCGCCTGCGGCCAGAGCGAGGAATGCCTGGTTGACCGTATGCCTGGCGGGGAGACCGAATGAGACATTACTCGCCCCTATAATGATGTTTACACCGAATTCTTGTCTGAGCAGTTCAATTGTCTTTAAAGTGACCTTGCCGGCCTGTTGGTCTGCACCTACTGCCATCACCAGAGGATCGATTACCACGTCATTGGCTGGAATGCCGATCCGGGCTGCATAATCAAGGATTCTTGCGGCTATTGCCAGGCGGTCATGCGGATTGTTCGGTATGCCTTTTCCATCCATGGTGAGTGCTATCACCGCTGCCCCACTGTCTTTGACCATCGGAAGCATTTCCCGTAACAGGGTTTCTTGACCGCTCACTGAATTGACCAATGGTTTACCGGGAGCCACAGCGAGCGCGGCAGCAATGGCCTTCGGATTTGAGGAATCGATGCAAAGGGGGACGCTGACCTTTGAGGACACAACTTTCACTACTTCTGTAAGCAACGCGACTTCATCAAGGCCGGGAATGCATGCATTAATATCCAGGATATCCGCGCCTGCCGCCACTTGTGCAGAAGCAAGCTCACTGACGTAGTCAAACCGGTCAGCCTTCATCTCCTCAGCCAGTCTCTTGTGCCCTGTTGGATTGATCTTCTCGCCGATTATGACGATTGGACCTTCAGTCTGAATATTAACTTCGGCTGTGTCACTTCGTAACGTTGTCTGCATGGGTAAAGTCATCCCCTCGAAGAATAGCTTCAAGCTTCAGCAAATCTGGCTAATATTTTGAAATCTGCAACTTCTTTCACGCTGTGGGCGCTCGGAGCCTTGGACAATAGGTCTCTGACCTTTCGCACCGCAGCGCTGGCATCAGGAGCATACCCGTCTGCCCCTATCCGGTCCGCGAACTCTTGAGTAACCAGCGCGCCTCCAACAATCACCTTAACTCGTTCACGTATGCCTTCGGCCTTCATTGCGTCGATCACGACTTTCATATTGTGCATAGTCGTGGGGAGCATGGCAGACATCCCGATCACCTGTGCTCCGTCAACCACAGCCTGAACGAACCTGCGCGGAGATACATCCACACCCAGATCTGTGACATGGAACCCTATACTTTCCAACATCATAGTAAGCAGGTTTTTACCGATGTCATGCATGTCGCCCTCTACAGACCCCAAGGCTATCCTGCCGGTTGATCGTTCACCTGCATCGCAAAGCAGCGGACGCAAAATAGCCATTCCTGCCTGCATCGCTTCTGCTGAAATGACGATTTCTGGCACATAGTATTCGTGTGTCTCAAACAGGCGCCCAACTTCCATAATTGCCGGGATAAGGGCATCGGAAAGAATTTGGCCTGCCGGAATCCCCTTTGCAAGCGCCGTCCTCACAGCTTCCCTGACGACCTCATCCTCGCCATTCACCACGGCATTATAAATTTCAAGCTCTCCCAAACCCTCCGATAAATACTCTGCCTTTTTCATGACTGTTGCCTCCGTTCTACTGTTCCTTTCTGGTTAAGTTATTTGACTCTTTTTTCCTTTTTTCTCTTCTCCATTATCCTCATTGTATACGCCGCTTGTTCCCTTCGACCGTTCGGGACGCGCGTTTACAGAATTGAGTATCTCCCAGAGATCATCGATGTCATTAAAGGCTTTCTTGCCCGTCGTCCCCACCTCTTCAACCAGCCCCACAAGCACGCGTGGGTTATCCTTCTGCCGCCTGTAAATTCGGACGATGTAATTATCCATGGAACCTCCCTATCTGCTCTCATCCTATCATCGAGGAGGTTACAGATTGGATACGGATTGGCAAAGATTAATTTGCCGAAAAAGAAACGGTGGAAAGGTCATGACGATCAATTTTTTATAAGCGACAGAGGAAGGGTTTGTATCAGAGATTAAAGAAATATAGCAGGCGTTCCGCGTTAAGCCTGGCTATTCTGCGGGAAATTAACAATCACAACTTGATAATGTTCCGGTATATCTCATTCGTTTCTTGCGAAGGCTCGACGCCGAGGGACGCAATGAGGGTGTCACGGCAGAGCTTGTAGACTTTTGCGACCTCCGTTTTCCTGCCCAGCTTCCCATAACAGATCATGAGCTTCTGATAAAATTCCTCGGCCACATCATCGATCTCTATGCCTCTTTGATAGCATTCAATTGCCTTGGTCATCGCAGATTGGGGGCGGGCGGGTTGCTGCTTCGTCCAGTAGTCTCCCAGCAGGGTAACAATATGAAGAGATTTGTTCTTCAGCCGTTCCTTAAAAGATGCCGCCCATGGCCTGTCGCTCTCGTTGCCGAGGTAGTGGCTATGGTACATGGCAACGGCCTTTTCGAGAAGATGCACGTACTTTTCGGTCTTAGGATTGTGAAGTGATGGTATTTGGCCTGCCGATTCAATCTCTCTCCGGAGTGATTCCACATGTTCCGCCAAGGTTTCAAAGGCCCATACATCGACCCAGCAAGTATGCCGATCCAGGCTTATCCTGCCTTCTTTCACCTGAATAAATTCTTCATTGCCCATCAGTTGGCGAAGCCTGTGCAGCGTGGTCTTAAACGACAGGCGCGCTGTATCGCCGTCAGCGTCAGGCCAGAGCGCATCGCTGATCCGTTCTTCACCCACATCTTTCGAGCCGAAGGAGATCAAAACTTTCAGCATCTCGAGCGGCTTCTTCTGTACTTTCCCGGTAAAATGAAGGGGCTTTCCATCCCCGATTATCTCAAAACGGCCAAGCGTGAATATCTTGACCCGCCACGGCCAGTTCTCTACATGCAGCGGCGGCGTTTCAGGGACCAGATTTCGCTTTCGGATCATTTCCATGACGAAGTCCGGTTCGATCCCTGCTTCAAGCGCCTTTACACATAAATGGGACAGTTCTTCTTTTTGCCAAAGGGGGAAATTGAATGCGGCGTACCCTTTTTCACACCCCAGACTCATGGCATTGCGCAAAAATTTCAGACCTTTTTTGTCGTCTCCTTCCGTAAACGCAATTGCAGATGCTTTCAGCTCACAATAAAATATAGCGATAAAGCTTTTGATTTTTTGTCCGAGCGCCCGGCATTTCGCAATATGTTCTTTCGCTTCCTTATATTTTCCGGCCATATGCAGATAATGGGCATGAACCAGCAGGCCCCTGGCTTCGCCGCCGAGGATACCAACTTTCCTGACCAGAGCCAACCCTGTCGATGAAAGCGAAATTGCGCCATGAAGATCCTTGTTCAACATACTGTGCCAGGATGCCAGCCAGTAATAATAAAATTTGTCCAGAGGGCGGCCGCTCTCGAGTGCATATGCCATTTGCCCAAGCAGCTCCCTGGACCTGCGAATATCGCCGGACATCATTGAAGAAACGACACCCATCATCAAAAGCAGATAGTCCCACAGATGAACCCCGCTTTCTTTAGACATTTGGAGGCCTTCATCCATCATTTTCATAGCGCGATCATACGAGCAGGTTGTCCACGCAAGCCATGATTCGGCAAACTTCCCCACTTTATAAGCCAGAGGCGAAACATGCTTATTCGATGCGGTGATAACCCGCATTGTGCTCATTACGCGTTCGCACAGGGGCGGATTGCCGATCACAAGTAAATGTATGAGCAGATAAAAGCCGCACAGCATTCGCAGAGTTGCATCGGCGCTGCTGTCCGGGAACTCAATTGCCTTGTCCCTCCATGCGTAAAATGCCGGATGCCACGGCATACTCATAGAAAGCGCTATAAAGATGCGGACCGTCACATGCCCCTCGATCTCTGGTGAAGGGAACGATGGGCATTCTTTCATGAGGGCATCGAGAAGAGCGATCCAGGACTCCATCTGACTGACGTCCAGCTCCTGAATAAAGGATTCAACGACTCCGGCCCAAGCAAGAAATACTCCTGATGCAAGGTGCCGCTCTCTGAAAAGGACGAAGGCATTCTCGAAGTGTTTGCGCCCCTCCAGCAGATCAAAGGGCATCCTGCATACGCCCATCCAGTACATTAGCCATGGATCTTGCTCGATCATGGAAGCCGGCAGGCTGTTAAGCCAGGCCTCAATCAGGCGGTGCCTGCCCTGAGACATCATGGTCTGCGTGTTGGAAAGGATGATCCGTACAAGGCCATCCCACTCTTCCGATAAGCGGTACTGTTCCACTGCGTCCTCGACCTGGCCAGCCTCCTCCAGAAGTACGGCGGCCCGGTGCAGCAGCGCGTGAATTTCTGTTCCGGCGTAGATCTGCTTGGCTCGAGCCTGCAAGAATGCCTGAAACAGGGGATGATACTGATATATGGGATCAGGACCAGGTCGCTGTTCAGTGAAAAAGTGATTGCGGCTGAGCGTCGCCAGGAGCGTCCCAGCCTGTGCATTCCCCGTAAGCTTGGCGGCAAGATTCGATGAGACATGGGGCAGGAAGGCTGTTTTGAGCAGAACGTTCTGGGTCCCCTCGTCCGCTTTCTGGAACAGCTCGGTCGCAAAATAATCAAAGAACTCGTCGGGTTTTAACCGGTGAAGCTCGTGCGAAGAGCCCGTAGGCCTTCCAATGCGCTCCCTGAGAAGGGTAAGTCCGGCTGCCCAGCCCTCTGTCAAGCGGTGGAGCCGTTCGACGGTCTCGCTCGACAGCTCCGTTTTTCTGTCCGCCTTCAGGAGAGACCCGGTTTCAGTCAGGTTGAACTTGAGCTCGTCCCAGCTGATGGCATGTATCTTCTTGTAGGTGTTCAGCAGCGCAAGAGACGGCGGCGGAAAACCGCGGCTGTTTATGATTACCGTGATCCCCTCCGGAATAACAGTCAGGGCGTCCCGGAGCATGTCATGAAAGGGCGAATCGCCCGCAAGGTGATGGTAGTTGTCAAGGACGATGACATGCGGCGGCCTCAACCGTGAGCAGAGTTTCTCGAAGTACCTCTTCGTAAATGTCGGAAGTCCTCGAAGATATTCCGCTGTCAGAAGGGGGAGCGGGGTCTTGTGGCGGGGAGCAGCGCGCCTTGCCGCGAGGCCGAGATAGTAGAAGAACGTGGCAATGTCACTGTCGCCTTCGTCGAGATGGTACCACAGGCAGGGGATTTTCTTCGCATCGAGCCAGCTCGCAACGAGCGTGGTTTTGCCCGAACCCGCCGGGCCGTTTACCCAGATGACGGGGAAACGGCAACCCCTGTCCAGCAGGCCGAACAGTCTGACGCGGGGCAGTATCCCGGCCAATCGTGGGCGCATGATCTTGGCTATAGGTGACTGTCTGTTCATACGCTTCATTAGAGCCACTTTCTCACGAAGGGTTCGGCTTTATCAGGATCGGTTCTATTTACCCCACTTATAACAGATAAGAATCCACTTTTCCAAATATGAAATATTCATGATTCTATAACTCAAGCTTATGATTGATGCCAAGTCATGCCCCATAGATATGACCTGCCATATGGTTTTTCCGTTCAAAAGGCGTGAATTTCAAGTTAAAGTCTCTACAGTGCGACAGGGTGCAAAGGTGTGGGATAATAAGTCCAGAAAGTAGGGACAGCGACCACTTTTGATGTCGTCAAAAAAAGGTCGCTGTCCCTACTTTCTCAGTGCTTTAAGGGGTTTTTTGAACAAAAGGACGAAAAGGTATATTTCAAAAACCAAGCGATCCTGGTGTTTTTAAAGTGATTTTGACCGTATGTTTCCTTTTGTAGCATTTTTGCCTTGTCCTAAATGCCGTTCTTTTTTTGCGCGTTTCTCAGGTCCAAAGATTGCCCTGATATAGCGTATAAGCGTATAATTGAATATCGAATTTAAGATAAGCAGTTTGCTCGCCCTCAAAAAAGAAAATGCGTTTAAACATCCTTGGTGACGATGAAATAGAAGCTCTGTTTGGCCTTCCACATTTTACGCACGATGAGCGGGTGCAGTATTTTACACTCACACCGCCGGAGACCGCAACTCTTGAGCAGCTGCATTCTGTCGCATCCAGAATATACTTTATATTACAGCTTGGCTATTTTAAAGCACGCCGCATGTTTTTTGTGTTCAACTTTCCAGAAGTCGAAGAGGACGTTACATATATACAGCAGCAATATTTCCCCAATTTTGTGTTGACTGCCTTGTCAATTACAAAGACTACTCGGTTAAAACACCAACACCTGATTCTTCAACTCTGCAACTATCGGAGCTGCCATGCAAGAAAACGGCGTCAATTGAAAACAAAAGCGCACTGGGCAGCCGTAGTTTGTGCCAGACCTGTCTATGTTTTCCGTGAACTCGTTAATTATATGGAAGAGCAACGTATCGTTGTTCCTGGCTATAGCTTTTTACAAGATA
>DMNE01000047.1 GCA_003453735.1 Nitrospiraceae bacterium
ACATGGATATTATTTAGGTTGCTCCGAAAGAGATAAAGAGAACCGCGACAATCATTGTGACAACGAAGAGGGAAAGGATAAAAGAGACGATCATTGAACGTTTCACCCGTATCTTGAATATGACATTGATAGCTGATTCGATGGATGAGAAGAGTTGATAAGAAAGGAATCCGTAAAGCAAAAGTGAATATTTGCCTAGTCCGTGGTAAGTAATAATCCTTTTTATTTCCTCTGTTATCTGCGAGGTGATCCTAGGGAAAAAGCTTATGAGCCTTGAGACGAAGAACTGATAAAAGTCCCTGTTGTGGCCGAGAAATTGTCCTAAGATCGTGACGAGGAAGAGACAGAAGGGGACAAGCGCCATCATCGTAAAAAACGACATTGAGCCCGCAAGCATCAAGCCCCCATCCCTGAAGAAGTCGATAAAACTTTTGAGGAGCATCCGAAGGTATCTCATCATCGTGCAGGACTTTTCTGTCGTGTGTAAAATTTGATGGGGGTTCCGCTGAAAGAAAACCGCTCTCTGAGGCTCCTCTCCAGATATCGGAGGAATGTATCCTTTACCCCCTCGGGCCTGTTTGTGAAAATTACAAAGCCCGGGGGTTCGATTCCCACCTGAGTCATATAATTGAGCTTAACCTGTTTGCCTTTATGCAGAGGCAATGGCGGTGAGTGCGAGAGGATTCTTTGCAGGAAATCATTAAGCTCCGCTGTCGGTATCCGTTTCTTCCTCTCTGAAACCACCGCATCGATAAGCGGAAATACCTTCGTAACCCTTTTGCGCTCAAGGGCTGATATGGTTAATATCGGCGCATGCTTAAAAAACCAAAGCCTGTTTTTGAATTCATTCATGTACTGTTTGAAGGTCGTTTCAGGGTCTTCCACCAGATCCCATTTGTTCATGAGAAGAACCACTCCCCTTCCGTAGTGCTCAATCATACCGGCTATTCGCTTATCCTGCTCCACAATACCTGCTGACGCATCGAGGACCAAGAGGGCGACATCACAGCGCTCTATACTCCGCACAGCCCTGACCATTGAATAGCGCTCGATCGAATACCCGATTTTCCCCTTTCTCCGAAGGCCGGCAGTGTCAATGAAAAGATAGTTTCTCCCATAATAAGTGCACACGGAGTCAATGGAATCCCTTGTAGTTCCTGCTGTTGCGCTGACGATCATCCTCTTTTTTCCTGTCAGGGTGTTCACTAGGGTCGACTTTCCAACGTTTGGCCTCCCCACCACAGCAACCTTGGGATAATTGACCTCTCTTTCTTCACTACTTCCCTCGGGAAGCAGTGAGATGAGTTTTTCCATAAATTCACTGAATTCATATCCGGTCTGTGCAGAAACAGGGAAGATCTCATCGACCCCGAGCCTATAGAAATCATAGAGTCGGTCTTCCCGTGTCGGTGCATCCACCTTGTTCACCACCCATAAGACCGTTTTCCCCGATGCCCTAAGTATCCTCGACAGCTCAATGTCATCCGGATTCAGGCCCTCCTTTCCGTCCATAAGGTGAATAATTACATCAGCCTCGTCGATCGCAAAGAGTGCCTGTTCCTTGACCTCCTGAAGAATCTCCTCGGAAGGCCCTGGATAGAAGCCCCCGGTATCGACGACGATAAAGGATTTTCCCTCCCATTGAGCTTCCCTGTAATTCCTGTCCCGCGTGACGCCGGGGAGGTCTTCAACAATGGCTGTCTGTGAACCGACAATCCTGTTAAAGAGGGTTGATTTCCCAACATTCTGCCTGCCTACTATCACGACGAGTGGTTTTGGCATAAGTCCTGTGTGAGGTTAGAATACAGCGGGCTGATCCGCTATTTCGAAAATAAAATCGATCTCGATTGGTGAATTCAAAGGAAGGACAGGTACGCCCACCGCAACCCTCGCATGCCTGCCCTTCTCCCCGAATACATGAAACAGGAGGTCTGACGCTGCATTCAAGACCTGTGGCTGTTCTGTAAAATCGGGAGATGATGCTATGTAGCCGTTGAGCTTAACGCATCTGCGGACCCTGTAGAGACTCCCGATTTGCGCTGTAACTACGCTCAATGCGTTGATTACCGCCTGCCGTGCATCTTCCTGCGCGTCGCCGAGCGAAACGGATTCACCGAGCTTCCCCGTTCGCGTGAGTTTCCCTTCTCTCAAGGGAAGCATCCCGCTTAGGAACAGGAGGCTCCCGGTCCGGACACACGGCACGTAGGAACCGAGAGGTACCGGAACAGCAGGAAGCGTAATGCCTAGTTTTCGTAAGTTCTCTTCAGGCGAGCTCATATGGTGGTATTATATCTTTCAGAAAGGATGGTGGCAAGGATTTTAACTCAAGATTTAAACTCATCTTCATCCCCGTAGCCTTGCCGATAACCCGAACAATCAAACTCCTCTGCTCCCTTTCCAGTAATGTCGACGAGATCGGTAACTCCTGGTTGCGGCGCAGCCTAGAGCTAACTATATTGATACATCGTTAATTATGCACATATCGTAGCTCACAAGCGCATATTCAGCGCTATAGCTTTGGAAACTATCATGGTTCGCCATCATTGTAACAGTTTTCGAAATTTTGATGAACGAATTATCTCTTTCTCCTTCACGTCACCACGGTTGACCGACATAACAACGGCTGATTATTGGCGGAAATCCCTACCTGTCGGTGCCTTTTACGGGAATGATGAATACTTTCAGCACATAGGGTGGAAATTTCCTTGAATGAAGATAGGGTACGGTAACTGTTTCTGGTACTGCTGTCGGAAAGATCTCGAAAAATCGTGTGGGAATGTACAGTCCGCGCCTCGAAATGTCATAAATGAGAAGTCCCCCCCTCTTAAGAATATCTCTTTGGACGCCAGTGTCAACCATGACGTCTTTCAATGAAACGAATTTCGCCTTAGGCATTTCGGCCAGAATATTGGCTGCAATGTGTTCATCATCCACATCGGAAATGACCGCAAAGGCACGAAGGTCATCTATTCCTCTTTTGGTAAGTTTCTCAGTTATTTGCTGAACTAAGGCCCTATAGGGAATATGTATACGTTCGACCTTTCCTGTCACATCGGGGAAAAACCCTGTGAAAACCCTGAGGACAAGAACGACGATAGCGATGCTCATGCAGAGATACCCGAAAAGCTTGAACCTGGTCTCGTTGATTTTCATGTGCACCAAGGAAAACAAGGCCAGCGGTAGGGTAAAAAAGACTGGGGCAAGCCAACGGCTCTGAAAATGGCTGGGACCAATGAAGATAATACCTATGAAAGGAATCGTCAGGCTGTACACAGCGAGCCACCTAACCACGCGTAGGGCGCTATTGTTTTCGGCATTTCGCATTGAAATCGATCGCCACAGGAAGACCACCGTAACTGCGAAGAATACCACTACCTCTGAATAGACAGCACCGAGTAAAGACAACAATGTCGGGGATGAAGGGCGGTTCAACTCGCCAATGTGGGATATATTTACGGCGTAGCGCAAAGAGAGAAAATCCTCATGCATAAGCCAAAAAAAGTGAGGGAGAAGAACGCCGATACAGGTCAGCAGGGAAAGAAATATTCGTCTATTGAAAATGACACGCCTTCCCTCTGCGGTGGTTAGGCTTGCAAGCAGCAACGCCGCAAGAAAAAAAAGAAAATTATACTTGGACAAAATGCCCAGCCCCATGAACACGCCCAACAGGAAATACTGTGCAGTCTTGCGATAAAGCATGGTTCGAATAAAGAGGAGACAAGTTATCACTGCTATAGCTGACACCAGAATGGTATGGCTTAAGTCGCGATTAACTTCATAGGAGTAAGTCGGAAAGAGCAGCAGGGAGCCCGTAATAAGGAGAGATTCCTTCACACTCCAGAAACAGCGGGCGGTAAGGTAAAAGGCGAAATAAAAAATAAAGATCAGGCAGTATTTTATCGCTATGAGCGTGCTCAGGTTTTTTCCGAAGAGTAACGAAAGCGACCAGAAGATCCAGCTGTATAAGGGCGCTTGTTCGTTATATCCAAGATGGAAAAATGCACCATTCAGGAACTGCTCAGCCTCATCCAACTCCAGGGAAGGGGAAACAAGAAGTCGTAACAAAGCATATGAAAAACAGTAGAAAAGGATAACTGCCATACCCAGTAAATCACTGCCTCTCCCTGCGCCGACATTTTTATCCCAACGTGGGAAAATCGTTTTCCCTCTTTTATCAGGCGGGCATGGCCTATCAGAAGGCTTAGGATATCCCGTAAAGCCTAACAAGCAGTCGCAACTGGCACCGCACGGAAGTTTCCTTTTTTGGTCATGAGTCATATCGAAACGATTGGCGTTTATTTAGAATCTTCAGTATGAATGTAAGCCAACAAGTCATCGAAGAATCCATGGGACACTTCTCCCAAGGAGGTCTGTTAGCCGAAATCCCCACAGGCAAAAGACACCATTCCAACAGTTTTTTTGTAGGTGCAACTCCCAGAAGTTCTCCACGCCTCTCGTCGAAAAAAAAGAAGTTAATCAAACAATCGGGGATTTCCGCTCCGCCGTTTGATGAGTTGTAACAACTCATCAAAGGAGATTGTCTCGACTCCCAATTTTTTTGCCTTTTGCAGTTTCGACCCCGGATCTTCTCCAATCACAAGGTAATCCGTGCTCGCTGAAACAGCTGAGGACACATGGCCTCCGTTCCGCTCAATCAGGTCCTCCACTTCCTTCCTTGCCTTCGACAATATGCCAGTGATCACGAAGGTCGATCCTTCGAGGGGCATTTCCCCCCTTTTCTTCAGTGTAAAGTCGGGATTCGTTATTTTCAGGCCGAGGGATTTCAGTAATTTGAGCGTCTCGATGTTTTTATCGTCATTGAAAAAGGTGGACACTGAGAAGGCGATCTTCGTGCCCATCTGCCGTATCTCCATAATCCTCTCAGGTTTTACATGGAACAGATCTTCGAGTTTCTCAAAGTTCTTTGCGAGGAGTTTTGCAGCATACTCCCCCACATGAAGGATGCCGATGGCAAAGAGGAACTTTGCCATCGGTGCTTGCTTCGACTTTTCTATTGCATCGATGAGGTTTTGCGCCGACTTATCAGCAAATCGAGGAAGTTCAAGGAGGGCCTCTTTTTTCAACCGGTAGATATCCTCAAAGCGTTTTATGAGACCCGTTGAATAAAGGAGTTCCACATTCTTTTCCCCGAGTCCTTCAATGTCCATGCCGCCCCTGGAAGCAAAGTGGATGATCTTCTCCTGGACTTGCGCAGGGCAGTGCAGGGAGACGCATCTCACCGCTACTTGGCCTTCTTCCCTCACGACCGTTGAACCGCAAGCCGGACATTTTTCAGGAATAGGAGGGATCTTCTCTTTCCCGGTCCTCTTGTCCTTTACGACCGTGACGACATGGGGGATGACATCCCCTGCCCTTTCAACAACAACGGTGTCTCCAACCCGTATATCTTTTCTTTCTATCTCATCCCAATTGTGCAGTGTTGAACGGGAAACGGTGACGCCGCCAATTCTTACAGGCTCGAAAACAGCGAAGGGGGTTATAACACCCGTCCGGCCTACGCTTCCACGAATCTCTTTTATCCGTGTCATGCCCTGATGCGCCTGGAATTTGTAGGCGATGGCCCAGCGTGGTTCCCGAGTCTTTACTCCCAATCTCTGTTGGAGTCCAAAGTCATTTACCTTTATAACAGCCCCGTCTGTCTCGAATGGGAAAGATTGCCTGGCCTCCTCGAACTCTCTGATCAGATTGATGATCTTTTCAATCCCTTTTACGGTCTCAACTCTAGCAGGGATAGGAAATCGTGCTGCTTTCAACCAGTCGATAAACCCTGTCTGGCTTTTAAAGGCTATTTCCCCTTGCACAGTCCCTATTCCGTAACACGCAAGGTAGAGCTTGCGAGAGACGGTAATAGAAGGGTCGAGTTGTCTCACGGAACCGGCTGCTGCATTCCTGGGATTTGCAAACAAGGGTTCTCCGTTATGTTCCCTCTGTTTGTTCAATGTTTCGAAGTCATTGAGGTTCATGTAGACCTCTCCCCTAATATCAATCACATCGGGAATCGTGCCGGATTCTTCGATTCTCAAAGGGACCGATTTGATGGTCTTGATATTCTGTGTAACATCTTCACCCTCGTATCCATCGCCCCTCGTAGAGGCTCTGAAAAGCAAGCCGTTCTTGTACGTCAGTTCCATTGCAAGACCATCGTATTTCGGCTCGATGGTATATTCGATATCAGCGTCGATGTTCAGAAGTCTCTTTATCCTCTTGTCGAATTCGCGCACCTCATCGAATGAAAAAGCGTTGTCCAGAGAGAGCATGGGCGCTGAGTGTTTCACTTTTTCGAATTTTTCGAGGGGAGGCGCACCGACCCGGAGGGTAGGAGAATCTGGTAGGATATAGTTATAGTGCGCTTCGAGCTCCTTGAGGCGACGGTAAAGCCGGTCATACTCTTCATCTAAGATTACCGGTGAATCCAGGACATAGTAACGATAATTATGGTGATTGATGTCTCTGACGAGTTTTTCAATCTCCCGTTTGATGTTTTCTGAAATTTTTTCAGTCATAGTGAGAACGGTTGAGGGACTCCTCTCTGACTACGAATTATAATAACAAAGAAAAACGTAAGGAACAAGACATCCTTGATGCTGTTGCCACCCTGGCTCGTCCGGATTTTTCTTAAATGATGATTCCGGCGAGCGGCAATGACGGAGTGTGCGCCTCACCTCCGTGCTTATTCGTGACACATCCTGATAATTGGAGCTCTTGTGATGTTATTATTAATAAAGCGTGTTATAAGCCTTATGGCCTGAACTGTAAACTTAACATTGCTCCATCTAAAACTATCTTGGCAATGATATTGTTTGCTACGGTACTCTGAAGAGCATTGTTTTTTTCCAGTAATCGAATTCTCCGTTAAGGCCGGAAACATCGATATCGGCTTCTTTGACAGAGGCAAGGAACTGGGTATTCCTGAGGTATCTCAGAACGAGAACATCCAAAACGTCATCGGGGATGTCGAGTTCCCCTATGGCGGTCATTCCCCCGATCAGCTCATCAACCTGCTCTTGTTGAAGCCGCATGAGTTCAAGATTTTCAGCCTCCCCCCTCATGCATGACCTTTGGATAGCGGCCATCATTGTATCATAAGAAATCATACCCTTCATCACCTCCGCAACGAAGGTTAAAAAAAGTTTTTTTTCCATTGCATCAGCTCCAATCTTTGTCTTATCTGCGCACAATTAAGTTCTTA
>DMNE01000127.1 GCA_003453735.1 Nitrospiraceae bacterium
GATTATTACCAGCCCGAGGCATACCTACCTACGACCGACACCTATATCGAGAAGGATGCCATGATCAATGACGATATAGACAGATTGCGCCATTCCGCTACCATGGCTGTCCTCGAGAGGAGGGATGTCATCGTTGTAGCCTCTGTCTCGTGCATCTACGGGATCGGCTCTCCCCAGGATTATATGGATATGCATCTCATTGTTGAAGAGGGGATGCATACGGAGCGGGACAAAATTCTCGAAAGGTTTGTGGATATGCAATATGTCCGGTCCGATAAGGATTTCAGGAGAGGGTCCTTCAGGGTGAGGGGCGATAGTGTCGAGGTTTATCCGTCGTTCTCTCTCAATAAGGCTATTCGGATTGAATTTTTCGGAGACGATATTGAGGCCATCTTTGAGGTCGATTCTTTAACGGGTGATAGACTGAAGAAGATAGAAAAAATTGCCCTTTTCCCAAATAGTCATTGGATTACCCCGAGGGAGCGTCTGGACCCTGCGTTAAAGAAGATAGAAGATGAGATGAAGGAACGGGTGGAACATTTCCTCAGAGAAGGGAAGATTGTGGAGGCCCAGAGGATTGAGCAGAGAACACGGTTCGACATCGAGATGCTCAGGGAATTCGGCTACTGTCATGGCATTGAAAACTACTCGAGGCATCTAAGTGGCAGGTCTCCGGGCGAACCCTCTTATACCCTGATTGATTACTTCCCGGAGGACTTTCTTATCGTAATAGACGAATCCCATGCCACTGTCCCTCAGATCGGCGGCATGTATGAGGGTGACAGGTCGAGGAAACAGACCCTTGTAGAGTTCGGTTTCAGGCTGCCCTCTGCCCTGGACAATCGACCCCTCACCTTTAAGGAATTTGAACACAGGGTAACCCAGGCAATCTATGTATCAGCGACACCGGGGCCTTATGAACTCAAAAAATCATGCGGAAGAATTGTGGAGCAGATAATAAGGCCGACGGGGCTGATTGACCCAGCGATGAAGGTGAAGCCTATCGCTGGCCAGGTGGATGGTCTTCTTTCCGAAATAAGAAAGAGGACTGAAAAGAGCGAGCGGATACTCGTCACAACGCTTACCAAGAAGATGGCCGAAGACCTGACAGACTATTATATCGAGTTGGGCGTAAGGGCACGCTATCTCCATTCGGACATCGATACCCTGCAGCGCGTTGAATTAATAAGAGATCTCCGTCAGGGCAAATATGACGTCCTGATAGGCGTGAATCTCCTTCGAGAGGGCCTCGATCTCCCTGAAGTCTCTTTGGTTGCAATTCTCGATGCCGATAAAGAGGGTTTTCTCCGTTCTGAACGGTCGTTGATCCAGACGGCCGGCAGGGCTGCGAGGAATGTGAACGGCGAGGTCATTCTTTACGCTGATAGCATTACCGGCTCAATAAGAAGGGCCCTTGATGAGACGGCCAGGAGGAGAAGCATCCAGGAGAAGTACAACAAGGAGATGGGCATAGCACCAGAGACCGTCAAATCGAGCATTAAGGACATTCTGAGTTCCATCTATGAGGCGGATTACCTGACTGTTTCTATTGATGAGAAGGTCTCCGAGTACCGCTACGATGAGGAGACCCTAAAGGGGCTCGAGGAGAAGATGAAAGAAGCGGCAAAGAAACTGGACTTTGAGCGAGCTGTTGCGCTCAGGGATAAGATTAAGGAAATAAAAAAGAAGGCTATCGAGCTTGGACTTCGGACGTCAACGAGACCGGATACGCCAAAGAAGCGAAAGTCTGGTGGCCACGACTAGGGTTTTGCGGATAATCGATAAGGCATAGGCGCAACAGACTGGCAGATTCAAGGCATCCAGAGAGGGATGTTCGGCACTCCTTCATCTCCCTGATTCACCTATTTACATAATTCCTCATTCGAGGCTATACTAACACGCGATTTTTGTGACTTGTATGATGCGGATATCCCGAGAAGAGTCCTTAGAGAAGGAGGTGCGGATGGGCAAAGTATCCCCTAATGTGGTGGTGTTCTATCTTCTCCTCATAACAACAATATTGCTGGGCACGGGGCTAAGTGAGATTTTTGCGCAGCAATTGCCTATTGTAACCTCAGTCGAGGTGAAAGGGCTTAAGCGGATTGAAGAAGGCTCAGTAAAAGCCAAAATCACCCAGAAGACCGGGGAACCGATCTCCGATGAAAAGGTCGCCGAAGACATCAAGAATATCTATAAGATGGGATATTTTGACGATGTGACTGCCGAGGTAGAGCCTCAGGAGGGAGGCATCAAACTGATCTATGCGGTAAAGGAGAAACCGACGATCATTAAGCTTGACTTCCAGGGAAATAAGGAACTGGAAGATGCGAAGCTGAAAGAGAAGATTTCGATAACAGTCGGTTCCATTGCGGACACTACCCTGATACAGGACAACGTCACGAAACTGGAACTCTTTTATGAAGATGAAGGGTACTGGTTGGCCACGGTCGTGCCTATTGTCAGTAAGATAGGCGAAAACGAGGTTTCCCTTACGTACCTGATTGAAGAGGGGAAAAAGGTCAAGATTAAGAAGGTAATTATAGAAGGCAACAAGGCTATTTCAACGAGCAAGATCAAGAAGGTCATGAAGACCAGTGAATGGGGAATATTCTCGTTCATCAGCTCATCAGGGTACTATAAAAGAGAGACCATGAATGCAGACATCGAAGCGATTAAGGACCTCTATTTTAATAATGGTTACATCAAGGCCTCCATCGCCAACCCGGAAATAAAGATTAGCCCTGATAAGAAAGGGATGGTCATATCCCTCCAGATTTCTGAAGGAGTCCAATACAGAATCTCTTCCATTAGTGTTGCGGGCAATAAGGCATACTCCGAAGCTGAGTTGAGAAAGAGGATCAAGTCTTCCCCCGGGGCTGTCTTCAGCAAAGAGACTTTAAAAAAAGACATTTCCGGTATGACGGACCTCTATACGCAGAACGGTTATGCCTTGGCCAATGTCTATCCTGATCTCGTTCCTGATGAAGCCACCAAGACAGTCAGCGTAACCTATAAGGTAGAAGAAGGGGATATTTACCGGATAGGGAGGATCGATATATCCGGCAATGTTAAGACAAAGGACAAGGTTGTCCGTCGCGAGATAAGGCTTGACGAGGGGGATTTATTCAACAGTGCTCTTCTGAAGCGCAGTTATGAGAGGCTCAACAACCTACAATTTTTTGAATCTGTGGAATTGTCCCCGAAACCGAGATATGAGGAAAAGCTTCTTGATGTGGACGTAAAGGTTAAAGAGAAGCAAACGGGGTTTATAAGTGTTGGCGGTGGTTATAGTTCTGTAGATAAGCTTATCGGTATGATCGATGTAACCCAGGGCAATCTCGGTGGAAATGGGCAGTTAGTAAAAGCGAAGGCCGAGCTGGGCGGCAGGTCCCAGTTCTATGAGCTATCGTACAAGGACCCGTGGTTTCTGGACATGCCCGTAGCTTTTAATTCCTCTTTTTATTACAATAGCCGGAAATACGTAGACTACGAGAAGAGAGCTCTCGGCGGCGGTTTTGGATTCGGTAAGACTTTCGGGGAATATTGGAGCGGGAGTATTTCCTATAACTTGGAGCGGGCGACCATATATAACGTGAGTGTTGGCGCATCACCGATTGTCACGGATCAGATAGGCACGAAACTTACCAGCAGCATCACCCCAAACATCACCAGGGACACTCGGGATAATTACCTTGACCCCTCCAGGGGATCGAGAAATACTCTCTATGTGACCTTTGCGGGCTTAGGTGGCCAGAATGCTTTTATCAAGGGGCTTGGCGATTCAGCATGGTTCTTCCCCCTCGGGAGCACAACCGTTATGCTCCGGGGTCGATTCGGATATGGAACTGGGATATTTGGCAAGGACCTTCCTCTTTATGAGAGGTTCTACGTCGGCGGGATCTATACCGTCAGGGGGCTCGGTTTCGGTGACGGGGGGCCCAGAGATCCAATTACAGGGGCAGACATCGGAGGAGAAAAAGAACTGATATTCAACACAGAATACATATACCCGATCGTTGCAGAACTAAAGCTCAAAGGTGTTGCCTTCTTCGATCTGGGACATTCCTATGACACTGGTGGACCTTTCAATGGATTGCGGCCTACTGCTGGGGGCGGTATCAGATGGATATCCCCCATGGGGCCGATTCGCGTTGANNCTGCCTTCGGGAGCTTTTTCCAATAAACAAGGATAGGGAACCGCAGAGCACGCGTGAGGAGAGAGTCTCATCTTTCGCGGCGTACGGCAGCGAAGAAGATCACTCTGGTATATTCTCAAAATACGTTATGAATAAAGGAGGAAACGATGGATAAAAGAAAACGCTGGAAGATGTATGCTTTCGTTTGGATTTGTACCGCAATCCTTGTCGCCACGGTTGCAGTCAAGGGTTCATTTGCCGAAGAGCTCGTCAAGATTGGTTATGTAGATCTGAGGGTCGCGCTTAATGAGTCGGATGCCGGCAAGGCGGCAAAGGCAGAACTGGAAACGCTGATAAAGACGAAGCAAGTGGCGATAGACGAAAAAGGAAAGAACGTTGAAAAGCTGAAGGTGGAATTAGAGAAACAGTCATCTGTACTTTCAGGAGATGCAAAAAAAGCAAAAGAGGATGAAATAGAGAGACTTGTCAGGGATTACCAGAGGCTTGTACAGGATTCTCAGGGAGAGGTAAAGAAGAAAGAAGATAAATATACAGAAACGATCATTAAAGAACTGAGGGTTATCGTTGACCAGATCGGGAAGGAAGAAGGTTACTCGCTTATTCTGGAGAATGTTGAAGGCATCATACTGTACTCAAACAAAGGCCTCGATCTCACAGAACGAGTGCTAAAAAGGTATAACGAGATGAAGGCTAAGGAAAAGAAATAACTTCTCCTCGCTCAGACTGTATGAAACTTGGAGAAATTGCCGTGATGCTCAAAGGAGAGGTGAAAGGGGACCCGTTCGTCGAGATTCAGGGAGTGGCAGGGGTCGAGGATGCGAAAGAGGGAGAGATGACCTTCCTCTCTGA
>DMNE01000453.1 GCA_003453735.1 Nitrospiraceae bacterium
CTGGCTGATACTTGTGAAGCCACAAAGCCTTATGGCACTGAAGCCCGACCATATAGAGTGATTTGCTTAGATAGAGGTTCAGCGGTGGGCTCATAGGAATATCCGCTCAAACATCATAATGTCCTACCCGTTGAATGGCATCACTCGAAAAACCCGAACTACTGCGAAAACTGCGCGGTTATGGTCGAGAAAGAACTCGCTGTTTTCGGGGATACTGCTTCCGGAAAGTTCCATATGGTTAGTATGGCTTACGAGCACATTCAGTTCGTCACGGTCTATTTCAGTCCGGTGCTCAAACTCCAAAACTTCAGGCTCTTCACCACTGATGCCTGGGAAGTATGCCCGGAAGGCTTTTGGGCCAGTTTCCACTACGGTCCCTAGCGCTGGCTTGGCGTCGAGGTTGATAATATCGCGTGCATGGACTTTCACAGCCGTTTCCTTTTCCCGATGTGAACATACGTAAAACCCGACGTGTTATATTATGTACTTATGAACGAGGTCACAAGCAAAAACTTTAAGGAATTCAAACTCTTGTAAGTATTCCAATAAGAGTGTGTCAGGTAACAAGTAGCAGGAAGAAGTTATTGTAATCGAGATCGGCCTGATAATAGGGTTTATCGCCGGATCAAATCGACACGTTGGATTGTACCTGCGAGGTCAGAACCACGGCGAGAGGCCCATTGTCGTTGGTACATTTGGGGTGATTGAGGGATTACACCCAGCGCTTTCTCTGAACAGTTCCGATAATCCAACGGGGCCCGCCTCGTGACTCGGCGTTTTGGTTTTTATCATACGAGCGAAAAACGTACACTAATCGCCTTGGTGGAATGATTTCAGGAAGATGGGATAAGCACTTTTCGGAGTTTCAGACGAATCCTAACGGATAACAGTCCTGGTGATGAATAATCAGTCGCGCACGGGATAGATAGTGGGCATTATTTTGTCACCTGGTCTGTATGCACCTGGTATCGGCGGTAGCCAGTGTGTATGTAACTTCCGCTCTTTCGGCTTATCCTTTGGCCCTTCCCAATAGCAATGCCAGTGTGCACAACGTATGTGCAGGATGACCGGCGCGTGACCACCAAGTTGGATGCAGTAAGCCCGGAACCATTTCCAAAGTTCTCTGTCCTCGATTTCTAAGTGGTATACGGTTGGCTTACCCGGGGGCTACTCTTCTTCAGCACCAAAATCGCTCTTTGTCAGCTTTCGTGCTTCTTCCAAGGTGTAATAAAAATCGCCGGCTGAATGATTTCGGTAGAGGAGCACGTTTGTCTCACCCTCAAAATTAGTTTCTTCCCACTCTTCGTCGGGATACGCTTCCAGGAATTCNNACGCACCGTGGTCTTCTGGGTAGAAAGTAGGCGGATTAACTCCACCGTTTTCTCTGTAATCCCTCCACATTGCGTTTTTGTGGTATTTATCCCACTCATCCATCCACTGACGACACTGTTCAACTATTTGTTGTACTTCTTTCGCTTGTAACTCCATCTTCTTATCTCCTTATGTTTAAACTTCCCATAGAGAAGAGAAACTTAATTTCATCAGACCGGAGATGCTTCCACCCTTCTTCTGACGTCTTCGAAAAGTACCATGCAGCTGCCTCCAGCGCCTTGGGGCGATTAAGGTTATGGAGACGCTCCTGGAGCTTTACAAATATTTCTCCAACCATTTTCCGATCCCACTGGACTTTCAGACCAATATTAATTCCAAAAGCCCTAGCACTATCATGATCAAGAGCATGATACGTTCGCATTGCGTGACCAAGCGCAAATACCGTCTTCTTTTCGGGAGTATCACAAAAGTGCGGGTGTGCTTCAAAATACTGGTTGAGTTTTTCCATGCTTACTCCTCTTCGTACCTGCACACGCCGACCTTTTTAGGCATTTTGCCCGTGATTTCGATCTGCCAATGGGCAACAGACTGGGCCATTGCGCGGCGCCTTGAAATTTCCGAACGATGATCGGCCTCCGATTCCTTTGCAACTCGCAGCATCGTTTCCTGCTGTTCACCATCACCCTTACCAGCCCTCAATTCCATGAGCTTAATCTGGCGGCGCGGAAGGTCTCCATTCTTGTCGTATACATCTGCAGCCCACTCGTGTAATTCCTCCAGACTAAGGGGATTGATGATACCCTGAGCGTATGCCTTGGCGCAATCGGCGTCATACTGCATCCCTTCAGACATCCTGGCACCCTTATCCATTCGCATTAAGACTTCGTTCAGGTCGTACCGGGTGTGTTCTTTCAAGTAGCTGACAATCAGTTGTCTGTAGACTGCTTCCCTGACGTCCGATAGGTCCACGCCCTCATTTTCCATGAGGTCTGCTTCACATCGATTTCCCAAGGCGCGCATTGCTGTATCAAATACTCCGTGGCGTCCGATCTTTTGGAATTCTTCCTCTGGTAAGGTCACTCGCAAAGTCCCGTTTTCAACTGTGATCATATTCATTATTAGTTCTCCTCACTTTTTCTGTGGATTTGGAAAATCAAAACATTTTCTTTGAGAGAATATCGCCTTCACGCATCAAACAAGCTGTTGAGCCCATTCTCTCATAGCCTCTTTTTCCATGGTCTCCTCGTTGCCGCCGCGATTTGCCTTCCAAAAGCCATGAGCCCATACTTCCAGCAGGGCCCGTTGGGAAACTGACAACATCCGGATTTTTTTTATGATTTCCTCCCTCTTCACGTTCCATAGCTTGTCTGCACCATTAAGGTGAATGGCGTCTTCGATTTCGTTCAGAAAACCCTGACCAGCATTAACGGCGGTTAACTCCCTGTCACGCATTCCGTCAATCAGCAGCATTAACTCCTCTTGTTGGAATTTCCCTCGGAGTTCTCGCAGAGTCGCTCTGAATAGACTGTAGAACGCCTCAAGAGCGTATTCCGCTCCTGCGTTGACGGTTCCGAAGTGCACCTTGAAGAAGTCCATAGTCTTCACATCGGCCCTCGGGCCTAATTGTTGTTTTGTGACTGCTTTCTTCACCTTCCTCCCTTTCTTTGATCGAAATTTTATCTCGGAGAAAAGTTAAGCACAATTACTAGCTATTTGTCAAGCAAAAAATTAGATATTTAACAAGAAATTATCCCTGGACAAATTCTTGGCACTCAGCCGTTCAGACAT
>DMNE01000116.1 GCA_003453735.1 Nitrospiraceae bacterium
CGGGGTTTTACTTCGGCAGCTATGCGGCCATCATATTGATGAGCCATCTGTTCGGGGGGCCGCTACAGGCGACGGCATTGCTCAGGGTGGCGACAGCGGCCGGGATAATCCTCGGCATCACCTGCGTGGGCTTCATGAGCGTTGTGGTGGGGTCGGTGCTCGGGACCGCTGCGGGGTACGCTGCCGAGGCGGTCGCGAAGGCCCTCAGGGAGGAGGCGCCCGCAGAGGAGGCCGCCCGGGTGAAGGCCGAATAGAGCCGGCACCAGCATCGCCAAAAATCCAGGGGGGAGGCTCAACAGCCTCCCCTTTGTTTATCTCCGCGTCATACTTAATGCAAGGCTTTCGGAAAATAGTGTTTTGCGTTTATAATGATGGATGATTAATAAGATGAGAGCAAAGGTATTGTTGGACAGGAGACTCTCGGCGGAGGACGCTCTGAGCCTCTTTGAGACAGAGGACATTTTTACGGTCGGCAGGCTTGCGTCCCATGTCGCTCGGCGGAAGAACGGCAATGTTGCATACTTCGTTGTAAACAGGCACATCAACCCGACCAACATCTGCATCAACAGATGCCGGTTCTGCGCATTCTATAGGGATGTGGATAGCCCCGAAGCATATCTCCTGTCAAAGGAGGAGCTCTTCGGCAAAATAGATGAAACAGTGGCCCTTGGCGGAACTCAGATCCTGATCCAGGGCGGACTCCACCCGGAGCTGGATATCGATTATTACCGTGATTTACTGAAGACCATAAAAGACAGATACGACATAAACGTCCATGGATTCTCTCCCCCTGAGCTGGCGTACCTTGCCGATAAGCATAACCTTACCATCAGGGAGACCGTGAAGATCCTGAAAGAGGCAGGTCTTGATTCCGTTCCCGGCGGGGGTGCCGAGATTCTTTCCGACAGGGTGAGGGAGGTCCTGAGTCCACGGAAGATTAAGTCTCAAGTGTGGTTGAAAGTGATGGAAGAGGTACACCGCCTCGGCATGCGGACGACTGCAACGATGATGTTCGGCACTGTTGAGGAACCCGAAGACATTGTCGAGCACCTTGATCGGATAAGGAGCCTTCAAGATAAGACGGGCGGGTTCACTGCATTCATCCCTTGGTCCTTTCAGCCGGGCAATACGGAGTTGAGCCGGCAGGCGGTACCTCTCGTGTCCTTCGTTGGGAAGGGCGGGCAAGGAGGGGTTAAAGGCGGACGGGGTGGGACTAAGAATGTGTCGCTCGGCATATATTCAGCCACAGCTGTTGAGTATCTCAGGGTGCTTGCCCTTTCAAGGATATACCTTGATAACATAAGAAATATTCAGGCATCATGGGTAACCCAGGGAATAAAGCTCGCACAGGTCTCCTTGAGGTTCGGGGCAAATGACTTCGGTTCGACCATGATCGAAGAGAATGTCGTTGCATCGACTGGGGTGAAGTATCAGGTTTCCCATAATGATATAATCACCACCATTCGCTCCGCAGGGTTTAAGCCGGCACAGAGGGATACATATTATAACGTATTACGGAGATACTAGGAGGTTGTTATGTCAGATGCGGTCTATGATGTGGTCATTATCGGCGGAGGTCCGGCAGGACTGAGCGCAGCCCAATACGCTGCACGTTCGAACCTTAAGACGATTGTGATCGATAAATCTCCGACGGCCGGCGCGCTTGCCTTTTCAAGCAAGATCGAGAATTATCCAGGCACTCCGGAGCCTCTGAGCGGCAAAGAACTCCTCGACATTTTCAGGAAGCAGGCTGTCGCGTTCGGAGCGCAGTACGTCGAACAACAGGTGGTGAGTGTCAGTCTCGATGGTGAGATAAAAGAGGTCCATACGCTGGACGGGACATATCAGGGGAAAACGATAATCATTGCTACAGGGGCGATGGGAAGAAAACAGACAATAAAAGGCGAGGGTGAGTTTCTCGGAAGAGGAGTGAGTTACTGTGCAATCTGTGATGCCGCCTTTTATAAGGGCAAGACGGTTTGTGTTGTCGGAGACAGTGAAGAAGCGGTGAAAGAGGCCGGAATCCTCGCCAGGTTCGCTGACCTAGTGCATCTTATTTCTCCATCCAAGAAGCTCAAAGTGGGTGAAGATCACCCGACACTGAAGATCGGAAATCTCAGAGTAGCAACAGGGTATAGCGTAATCTCCGTGGAAGGTGATGAGGTTGTGACGAAGATAAAGATGGTTGATAGCCATCATAACGAGAGTGAGCTGGAAATTTCCGGGGTATTCGTTTATCTTCACGGTAGTAAACCCGTTGTTGATTTCCTCGGCAGCGGTGTTGAACTGAGCGAAGAGGAATGTATCTCTACTAACAGGATGATGATGACATCGATCCCCGGTGTTTTTGCAGCGGGCGATGTCACCTGCACCGAAGTGAGGCAGGTTGTCATAGCAGCGTCGGCCGGGTGCGTAGCTGCCCTCTCTGCTGAACAGTATATACACCAGCGTAAGAGGCGTAAATACGACTGGGCGAAGTAGGTATCAGGTGCACGGAGTAACCATAGTTAAATCTCGAGAAAAGAGCGTATCATGTCTGCGAAAATTACTGTAAAGAATCCCATCGTGGAAATGGACGGCGACGAGATGGCGAGGATTATCTGGCATCTCGTCAAAGAGAAACTCATCGAGCCCTTTGTCAATGTTGATATCCGCTATTTTGATCTCGGTATTAAGCATCGGGACGAAACAGACGACCGGGTTACGATTGACGCAGCCCGTGCCGTTAAGGAATTTGAAATTGGGGTAAAGTGTGCGACGATAACGCCCAACGCGGCAAGGGTCGAGGAATATCATCTTAAGCAGCAGTGGAAAAGCCCCAATGCGACGATACGCTCAATCCTCGACGGAACGGTATTCAGAAGACCGATCACCATTAAGAATATCCCGCCTGCTGTCCGCACATGGAAAAAACCAATCATTATCGGGCGTCATGCGTACGGTGACATCTATAAGAGTGTCGAGTTTCTGGTGGATACCCCGGGCAGGGCTGAACTCGTTTATATACCCGAAGGGGGCGGCGAACAGACGCGCTTAAAGATCCATGAGTTCAAAAGCCGTGGCGTGATCATGGGGATGCATAACACCGAGCCCTCCATCAGAAGCTTTACCAGGGCCTGTATCAATTACGCCCTCAGCGAGAAAGTCGATCTCTGGTTCGGTGCGAAGGATACCATATCGAAGCAGTACCATGGTTTTTTCCGGGACATCTTCGCGCAAGAGGCGGGAAGATGTCAAGACAAGTTCCGGAACCTTGCAATACAATATCGGTATCTTCTTATTGATGACGCTGTTGCGCAGATCATGAAGTCAGAAGGCGGAATGCTGTGGGCGTGCATGAACTACGACGGGGATGTGATGTCGGACATGGTGGCAACAGGTTTTGGCAGCCTCGGACTGATGACCTCGATCCTTGTGTCGCCGGATGGAAAGTATGAATTCGAGGCTGCACACGGTACCGTAGTGAGGCACTATTATGAACACCTGAGAGGGAATGCGACTTCCACCAACTCCATTGCGTCTATCTTTGCATGGACGGGGGCGCTGACGAAGAGGGGAGAACTTGACGACACCCCGGAAGTGGTGAAATTCGCAAAGACGGTCGAAAATGCAGTGGTTCAGACCGTGGAAAGCGGGACTGTGACCAAGGATCTCATGCTCGTCGCAGAGCCCAGGATCGAGAAATATGCTTGTACGGAAGAATTTATTGACGCGGTTGCAGAGAGGCTGAGAAGGACTGTTTAATGCGGGCGGATTATATGGGGTGTCAGTTGTGCTTTCTGGTTTTTTTCTTTTTCTGATTCTTGTTGTGTTCCTTCCCCCCTTTTATCCACCATTCGCTTTTGTCGGAGAACCACCACAGAGAGGAATCTGTTTCGAGAATAGTTTGGGATAACTGACGTGCTATGTCGGTCTGCAAGCGTTTTGCGGCAAAAGAGAGCCATTCATCAGCATAAGTATTGCCGAGGTCTTTGTATTCTTTCAAGGCAAGAATGATTTCGAGCTGGTCAGCATCGTACGCCAGTTTTGCCTCCAGCGTTTTGCCCTCCATAAACTCCATGACGAGCCCCCGAATCTCTTCACCGAAGGGCAAAGTCTCCGCAAGATCATTCACCGCTTTTTTTTCATCGGCAGTCACATATTTCTTGTTCACGTAATTCAGATCCCCGGTTCGCGCCTCGGGCAGGTCATGGAACAGGCACAACTTGATCAGTTTGTCTCGGTCCACATTTTTCGCCAGGTGCCCTAAGGTGTAGCCGATATAGACCGTCCTGAAAATATGTTCTGCAACTGACTCTGCACCAGAACCCAGGAACTGGAAGCCGGTTCTTGGCGTGCGTTTGAGCATGCCTGCCTCAAATAAGAAATTGGCTATCCGTTTCATGAATTCCTAAGCGGCGGANNATCCCCTTATTTTACTAAAAAAAACCTATTTCTGTCCCGCGTCAAAAGATATCTTCTCCAGCCATTCACGGGGCAGAGGCAGTGGTGAGGACATTATTGTCTCAGACAGGCTTTGAGATGAGATATGCTATGGCTGAAAAAGCATTGAAAATTGCCAGAAGGCCGATCTTGACCGACAGGTAGCCCGTCTGAGCGAGTCTGCAGCATTTCGGGTTATAGAACATTTACGAGAAAGGCGTTTTTCGGTTTTTGACAGCGCCAGAATGAAGTGCTTCCATCTGAGTGTCCGATTCTGTTATGATTATTTTTTCCAAACGACTGTCTGACGGAAAAAACAGGACAAAATA
>DMNE01000513.1 GCA_003453735.1 Nitrospiraceae bacterium
CCGCTATCCGTGAGAAATCGCGGCAGGCATGTGTGGAGCAGGTAATTATTACTGAACGGCAACGCTAGAGAGGATAACAGTCTCTGAGAAACCCGAGGGCGCCTAACTCCACTCTGGCATCCTGCCTAGGATGGAGAAGGCGGCGCCTCTGAGTCTTCAAGAAAGTGATCCCGAATTACCACTTGTCTGCTGCTTGCGGGAAGCGTGTTCTGTCCAGTAAACCAAGGGCGTCACGGTCACAGACCGCCCGACATATGCCGCATCCATAGCAATCCATGGAATTAACAGAGCACTTTCCATTCCTTCTGTCATAGGCGATTGCACCGAAATAACACCTTTTTATACACTCCCTGCATCCGCTGCATTTCAGGGGATCGATATGCGCTACGTATTCGCCTTTCCACATGGCCTTGCCGAGTTTCATCGTCACCTGAAACCGATAAGCCACGCAGTCTCTGTCGCAGTTACAGACGGCACCGATAAAGGGGGTATTGAATGTCCAGACACTGTGTGTCTTACCTTCGATATCGAGATTCCGTACAAACGCCTTCGCCTCTGCCGACGGCAACCTTTCAAAGTCAGAGAAATCCGGCATATCCTTATAGACAAAGGTCAAGTCCATCCCAACCCCTATGCAGTACCTCTTGTCCTCGCCTGTGGTGACCTTCCGGCAGACGCAGGGCAGCCTCACCACGGAGCTGCACCTGTCAAGGATATGCTCGATATCTTCGACGGGAACAATCTGTCCGAAGTGTGTTTTCTTTAAATGTCTCGTAACAAGGGGATAGGCTATGAGGTTATAGATACGGGGAAAGCGTTTTTCCCATGTCCGGGCCTTCTCAACATCCGCCTTTAGGGAATGCCGAAGGCCAGCGAGAAATGCCCTTACGTTTTTTTCAGAGTTGACCCTATGGAATACCTCCTCGGTATAGTTGCTGATATTCTCATACCATTTCTTTCCCTCTCCATGGCTCGTGCAAAATTCACACATCTCTCAGACTCCAAAGACTGCGTGCTGTGTCGTTCATTATATCAAATTCTTTTGTTCTTGCCCGCAGGGAACCCTCTCTCTTCACCCCCACTCTTGCGCTTTCACCTTCTCTTTTGATAGCATTCCGGAGGATATGGGACCGTTGGAGTTCATATACTATCTCGGTTATTCCTTCAAAAAATCCCGCAGTTTGAGGAGACAGAAGAGGCTCCCCCGCAAGGTCATCAGTGTAGGCAATATAACCACGGGCGGAACCGGAAAAACACCCGCCGTCATTGCGATTGCGGAAGAGGCAAAGAAAAGAGGATATCAGCCCTGCATTCTCACGCGGGGATATAAAGGGAAGGCAAGAGGACCCTGTTTTATCAGTAAGGGCACTGGCCCGCTGCTCAGCGTAGAGGACGCGGGAGATGAGCCCGTATTGATGGCACAGAGGTTGAAAGGGGTCCCGATCGTGAAGGGTAACAATCGATATGAAGCCGGCTTGTTCGCCCTTCAACAGGTAAATGACCACACACTGATCTTCGTCCTCGATGACGGCTTTCAGCACTGGAAACTCTGCAGGGACATAGATGTCCTCCTAATGGACGCTATGAATCCATTCGGCAACGGGCGCCTCCTTCCTTTAGGGAGACTCAGGGAGCCCTTACGTGAAATAAAGCGGGCCGATGTCATCGTTATTACAAAACACTCACACAGGAATTCCGCAGAAGAAAGAGCATCCGCATTTTCCCGCTTCGATAACCTCATAAACATAATCCAGGATAACAACCCTGACGCCCCTCTGTTCATGGCTGAACACGTACCCGTCTGTCTCAAGACGTTCTCCGGCACTGACCTTTCCCTTGATACGCTCTTTGGAAAGACGGTATTCGCATTCTGTGGGATCGGCAATCCTGCCTCATTTAAGGACAGTCTGCTGAGGTTAGAGGCAGATGTGCGGGGTTTCGAGATATTCGGGGATCATATTATCTATGGACGTCAGGATATAGTACGGATTCATGACAATGCCAAAAGGTGCGCTGCGGACTGGATCGTCACAACAGAAAAGGATATAATTAAACTTAAAGGGTTTCCACTGCCGGAGAACCTTGTATCGCTTCAGATTGATTTTGCTGTTGATATCGGATTTTATGAGTGGGTATTCAGGGAGGGTAGATGATACGGTACGTGAATGTTAAAAGCAGGATGCGAAATGAGTTCATTGACATAACCGAGAAGGTGCAGGAAGTCATCACAGAAGAAGGGATGAAGAGCGGAGTATGTTACATCTATGTCCCTCATACCACAGCCGGCATTACAATCAATGAGGGTGCAGATACCTCTGTCCAGCGTGATATCCAGACCGCCTTAACAAAACTTGTCCCTTTCGAGGCCGATTATTCTCACCGGGAAGGAAACGCTGATGCTCATATAAAGTCAACCCTCGTCGGCGTTTCACAGTCAGTTTTCATCGATGAAGGGAACCTCCTTCTCGGGACATGGCAGGCCCTGTACTTTTGCGAATTTGACGGCCCGCGGCATAGAAGGGTGGCAATTCAGCTTATAAAAGCGGTAACGCCATCGTAAGGTGCGGCACCTTCTTCTCTTCCCTCGCGAGCATTCCCCAGATGTGGCAGAAGAACTATTTTTTCGTTAGATTTCTTTTTGGACGGGAAATAGGTATACTATATGATCCTTTTTCAGGAGGCTTACGCTATGGCGAGAAAGAATTATTTTTTTACCTCTGAGTCTGTAACAGAAGGACATCCGGACAAGATAGCCGATCAAATTTCTGATTCCATATTGGACGCGATTATCTCAAAAGACCCCTTCTCCCGGGTTGCCTGTGAAAGCCTTGTAACAACAGGGCTGGCGTTTGTTGCAGGAGAAATCACCACGAGTTGCTATGTTGAAATTCCTTCCATAGTGAGAGAGACGATACGGGACATTGGATATACGAGGGCAAAATATGGCTTCGACTACGAGACGTGCGCCGTCATCACGTCCATACACGAGCAATCATCCGACATCGCGATGGGGGTCGACACGGGAGGTGCAGGGGACCAGGGATTGATGTTCGGTTTTGCCTGTAATGAGACGCCGGAACTGATGCCCATGACTATCATGCTCGCCCATAAACTCGCCATGAAGCTGACGGAGGTGAGAAAGAATGATGTCTTAGAGTACCTCAGACCCGATGGGAAAACTCAGGTTACCATTGAGTATCGTGACGGAGTCCCTTACAAGATCGACACGATTGTGGTTTCTTCACAACACGGCCCCGATGTAACCCTGACGGAGATGAAAGAGGACATCATCGAAAAGGTCATAAAACCAGTTGTCCCTCCCGAACTCCTTGACGAGGAGATCATTAAATATCATATAAACCCTACAGGCCGCTTTGTGGTGGGAGGGCCCATGGGAGATACGGGGTTGACAGGGAGAAAGATTATCGTTGACAGCTACGGAGGGGTGGGAAGCCACGGGGGCGGATGCTTCTCGGGCAAGGATCCAACGAAGGTAGACCGCTCTGGTGCATATATGTCACGGTATATCGCGAAGAACATTGTTGCCGCGGGCATAGCCGACAGAGTCGAAGTCCAGATAGCGTATGCAATAGGGATCCCTGAGCCGGTCTCCATCTTTGTCGATACCTTTGGTACCGGTAAAATCGCCAATGACAAAATTATTACCCTCATCAGAAAGAACTTCCAGCTTACCCCAAGGGCTATTATCGAGAGCCTGAATCTCAGGAGGCCGATATACAAGAAAACGGCTGCGTACGGACACTTCGGCCGCACTGATCCCGATTTTACGTGGGAAATGACAGACAAGGCAGAGACTTTAAAGAAACAAGCAGGACTATAAGCGCGTTCGACACTCAATGAGAGGCACTGCAATCATGTGGGTCTCAAAAACGGAGGATACATGGTCAAACATGATGTAAAGGATATTAACCTGGCGAGGAAAGGCAAATTGCGCATAGAGTGGGCTGCGCAGGAAATGCCTGTGTTGAAGAGCATTGCTGAGAGGTTCGGGAAGGAGAGGCCCCTGAAGGGGATGAGGGTGACTGCTTGTCTGCATGTAACCACCGAGACAGCGAGTCTCATGGAAACCCTAAAGGCCGGAGGCGCTGAGCTTTCCCTCTGCGCGTCAAACCCGCTCAGCACGCAGGATGATGTGGCGGCATCCCTTGTGAAGAATTCAGGCGTGTCGGTTTTTGCTATAAAGGGCGAAGATAAAAAGACATATTACCAGCATATCAAGGATGCCCTTTCCCTCAAGCCTCAGATCACCATGGATGACGGGGCGGATGTCGTGTCAACCCTTCATAAAGATGCAACGGCATTGCTTAAGGGGGTCGTCGGAGGGACTGAGGAGACGACAACCGGAGTAATCAGGCTGAAAGCCATGGCCGTGGACGGTGCCCTGAGATATCCTATCATAGCGGTCAACGATGCCTATACAAAACACCTTTTTGACAACCGATATGGAACCGGGCAGAGCACCATGGATGGAATCCTCAGGGCTACCAATAGATTGATTGCGGGTGCCGTTTTTGTCGTCTGCGGATATGGTTGGTGCGCCAAGGGAATTGCCATGAGGGCAAGAGGTCTGGGCGCAAGAGTCATCGTCACGGAGATCGACCCGTTAAGAGCACTTGAAGCAACCATGGACGGATATGAGGTGATGCCGATAAAAGATGCATCAGGGATTGGAGATATATTCGTAACCGCAACGGGCGATGTCGCTGTTATAACAAAGGATTGCTTCCGGTTCATGAAAGACGGTGCTATTGTGTGTAACGCAGGCCATTTCAATGTGGAGATTGATATAGAGAGTCTCAAGAAATTATCGAAAGCGAAGAGGACCATCAGGGACTTTGTGGATGAGTTCACCCTCAGAAATGGCAGGAGGATTTATCTGCTCGGAGAAGGGCGCCTCATCAATCTTGCTGCTGCTGAGGGCCATCCATCAGCGGTAATGGACATGAGCTTTGCAAATCAGGCTTTGTGTGCCGAGTATATAGTCAAGAATGCCAAAAAACTCGAAAAGAAGGTTTACAGCGTCCCTGAGAAGATCGATAGAGAGATCGCTCGCCTTAAATTAAAGGCAATGGACATCAAAATAGACACCCTTACGCCAGAACAGAAAAAATACCTGAAAAGCTGGGAATCAGGCACGTAAGAATCTAACGCCAGGGGGGACGGCGTCCCGCCTTGGCGCCCCCTCCGCATGGTCGCAGAGAAAAGAAACCTTAAAGCCCTTTCGCAAAAAGAATTAGAATTCTTTATCAGGGACTCAGGGCTCCCTCTCTATCGGGCCAAGCAACTTATCCACTGGATATATGAAAAACATGCGCAATCCATACAGGATATTACAGAATTCTCAATAAAGCTCAGGGCAAAGCTCTCAGAAATGGCTTATATCGGTGGCATAACCATTGTGAACAGACAGGCTTCGGAGGATGGGACGGAAAAATTCCTCTTGGGCCTCCACGATGGCGAAAGCATCGAGAGTGTTCTCCTGCCTGAGGGTAATCGCCTGACTCTCTGCATCTCTTCGCAGGTCGGCTGCGCCATGAACTGCGGATTCTGCCTCACGGGAACATTGGGATTCAAGAGGAATTTAGAGGCGCATGAAATTGTTGATCAGATATTAACCGTCAGCAGGATCATAGAACCGGCAAAGCTTACGAATATCGTATTCATGGGCATGGGGGAACCTCTTGCGAATTTTGATGAAGTTGTTGAGGCATTGTGGAGAATAACCGCATATATGAAAATCTCTCCGAAGAGGATCACCCTCTCTACGGCAGGCATTGTCCCAAAGATTCTGGAGCTTCCGCATAAGGCTCCCCCGGTGAATCTTGCCATTTCCCTGAATGCTGCCACTGATGCGGTAAGGGATGCCATCATGCCGATCAATAAAACATATCCCTTGAGGGCACTGTTGGCTGCATGCCGGAGATTTCCTCTCAAGCACAGAAGGAGGATAACGTTCGAGTATGTCCTCTTACAAGGGGTGAATGACAGCATCGAAGACGCTCAAAGACTCCTCAGCCTGCTAAGGACAATACCATCAAAGGTGAATCTCATACCGTTGAACTCCTGCGAAGGCTCAGCATTCCGCAGACCGGACGATGAGACGGTTTTACGGTTTCAGGAGGTACTGCTTAAGGGCGGATTGACTGCATTTATCAGAAAAAGCAAAGGACAGGCGATACTCGCTGCATGCGGACAATTAAAGGCAGGGTACCGTTAGGGATTGATGAAGGTGTTCACGATTTTTATAAGTTCCTGTGTCTGGATCGGTTTTGCAAGATAGGCGTTGGCGCCGATAGCCATGGCCCTCTCTTTGTCTTCTTTCGCCCCTTCGGTGGTGATAATGATTATCGGAAGATTCTTGTATGAAGGATTGCTCCTCACAAGACTGACGAGTTTGAGGCCGTCCATAACAGGCATGTTAATGTCGGCAAGGATAAGGTCCACCGGTTCCGATGAAAGCTTTTTCAGGGCATCGACTCCATCTGTCGCCTCAATCACCTTTGTATTGGCTATCCGCCTCATCGCAAAGGTGATCAGTTGTCTCATGGTCGGCGAATCTTCAACAACAAGGATGTTTGGCATCGTACCTCCTATCGATTTGGTTTCTCTTTCAGAAGTTCGAGGAAACTCTGTATTGTGGTCCGTTTCCGCTCGGACTGGGTATAGAGCTTCGCAGAGAATATGGCTGTTGCAGCATGTCCTGCGAGGAGATGAAACAGCTCGTAATCGATGTTCGTAAAGCCGCCTTTCTGTTGAAGAAAAGAGAATATGGCAATAACACCGATAACGTGCTCCTTGATCTTCAGGGGAATACAGACGAGGGGGTCCCATTCGGCCTTACTGCCAGTGTTATCAAAGTCAGGGGAAAAATAACTTTCGCCTTTTTGGGCAACTGTCCCAACAATCCCATCACCCACCCTGAACTTTGGGACCGAATCAAGGTTTGTCCCCTCAGCGGCAACGGCAATGATTTCCTCTGTCTTTTCATCAATGAGCAGGACAACGAAGATCTCCGAGCCGATAAGGTTGATGATGATCTCTAGCACAATTCTCAGGACCTCGTTAAAATCCAGCGTAGAATGGAGCTGATAACTGGCAACATAAAGGTTGGCAAGGGCATTATTCTGCTCCTCCACTTCAACATACTTTGAAGCAAAGTCCTTATTCTCGCTCTCGACTTGCCGGTAACGCTCCGTGAGGGAATTCAACTCTGCCTCCAACGCTCCGATACGCTCCTCATAGTACTTTATCTTTGTGTCATCCGAAGAACGTTGGATGGTCTCCTCCAACTGGGCTACCCTGTATCGCAGCTTCTCATTCTCCCTGAGAAGCTCTTTCGTGAATTCCTCACCCTTCCGGAACATCATGAGAAATTCATCAGCCTTATTGACTATTCCTGGATCTTTTTCCATCATTCACCTTTCTTGTTCATAACCGCCCTTGTTATCTCTCTTGGAATTTCATCCAAGGGCAGTACGCTATCAACAGCTCCCGTTTTAATCGCCTCTTGAGGCATGCCGAAAACCACGGCCGTTTCTTCTGATTCCGCAATAGTATACCCACCTTGTCCTTTAATTTCCACTATCCCTTTTTTGCCGTCATTTCCCATACCGGTCAGAACAACACCCATGGTCTTCGCCCCGAAGCTTTCCGCTGCTGACGCCATCATAATATCCACCGAGGGAGTGTACCTGTCTCCGCTTGTCGAGACTTTGAGCGAAACGCGGATATTCCGTTTTTTCCCTTTCAACGTCATGTGTTGTCCCCCCGGGCAGATGAGGGCAGTTCCTCTTTCCACCGGCACACCTTCTTTTGCCTCCATCACCTTAATCTTCGCAAGCCGATTGAGTCTTTCAGCAAAGGGTTCAGTAAAGCCTTTGGGCATGTGCTGACTGATGAGGATTCCTGCCGGAAAGCCTGCGGGCAGCCTCGTCAGAATCACCTGCAGTGCAGCGGGTCCACCCGTGGACGCCCCGATAGTGACGATTTCTATCTCCGGGGATTGCTCCCCTGTCACTGAACGATCATCGCCCACATCGATGGGACCGGGATCCTGCTGTATCAACTCCCGAGAAACGCCGAGATTGTCCATCCTCAGGTTTTTTATTCCCTTCACCTTTTCCAAGAGATCATGCTGGATGCGGAGAAGATTCGTGGATACCCGTGGGGAGGGTTTTGCGATGAAATCAGCCGCACCTAATTCCAATGCCATGAAGACCGTCTTGACATCAGAGTACGAACTGACCATGATGACCGGTAAAGGCCGTTCCTTCATGAGCCATCGGAGAAAGCTGAAACCATCCATCTCAGGCATTGCAAAATCCAACGTAATGATATCGGGTTTCAGCTTCATGGTCTTTGCCATGGCCTCTATGCCGTCAGAGGCCACCCCGACGACCAGGACGTCCTTGTCCGTTTCGAGCATCTTCTTTATCGCCTGCCTGCTATAAGCAGAATCATCGACGATGAG
>DMNE01000514.1 GCA_003453735.1 Nitrospiraceae bacterium
ACCAAGTGAAAGGTTACGCCAACATCTTCGAGGTATCGGTCGGTGTGGTTCATCGGATAGTCACAGCAGCTTGACTTGATAGACATATAGCACAAGATCATGAGTTTTGATTACATTCCCTCCCACAGCCGCATGGCTTGCCTTCCGCCTTATCAAACGCCTCACGCCCTTCCTTAAAAGAGAAAATCGCTNNGCCGACGCTTGCAATTAGAAGAACGATGGAAAGATATAAGCATGTCCTTGTGCAGGCCGCATCGGCGAGCAACGCCGTAGAGTTGAAACGTCTACTGATCTTTACCTTATAATGAATGAGCACCCACATCGCGAAAATTGAAATAATTCCTACGAAAATGCCCCACAAAGTGGTTTTGGGTTTATATCCCGTGTAGAAATTGAAGAGGGAACTAATTATCAGACCGACGGTAAGAATGTAGAAGGCCGTTCCGGTAGCTTTAAGTGAGGTTTTTTCAAACCTGTCACGACTTTCATCAGTATTCTTTTTCATCCGGCTTATCATATGCCATATCCCTATGCCTGAAATAACCTCTGCGAACGAATCTACTCCAAAACCAAAGAGACTGACCGTTCCATCTTTGACACCGAAGAAAACAGAAACCAAGCCCTCAATGAAATTATAAAAAATAGTGATCAGGGCGAGGGCATTTGCCCATTTAATAAAAGTGTCTTTTTCTTTTTTGTGTCCGAGCAAATTAACTTCCATGTTTCATGCTAACAAATTATTTGATCAAAATACCCATAATTTAGCGACATGTGAAAATGTTTCTTTGGAGGGGTACATAGCGATCGCTCGTATCCAACAGAGTGTTTCTTTCCGGGTAGAAACTGTCACCGATGGCAACTTCTTGACAGGATTGAGTTCAGTACATCTCAAATTATGTGCCGCAACTTAGAATGCAAAGCCTAGCAAAACTTGTTGTTCTTCCGAGATATTAGCCATTTTCAGGGGTGTTCATAAAACCCTCTCGATTGCTCTCATGTAATGCCATTGAAATCATGGAACTTTCACAGAGCAATATTTGCGTTCAATAAAGAGGTGATTGGTGAACAGGGTAACAGGGTTGGTATCAGAGTGAAGCAGACTGCAGGCTTGCCTAAAAACTCTTTTCAGAATACGATTCATACAATCAATAAATCTGTAGATCGATAACGGTGGGCAGTGTAAAAAGTTAGATTTGGATTGGCTATTTCGATATGGGTGCGTAAAGCAACAGAAGGGCTGTTATTCTTTTCGGAAAGATGAGCAAGACACGCCCATTTGAGATTCGTTCCCGCCTGAAGCAGATTGGCTGCATCCCTGTTAGAAAGGTGCCCTCCCGGTCCTTTGATACGTTTCTTGAGAAAGGAAGGATAAGGACCGCTTTCAAGCATGCCATGGTCAAAATTGCTTTCGATGAAGACGGCATCAAGTGAGGAGACCACAGAGATCAGTTCCTTAAAAGGGTGGCCGAGATCAGTCAGTATGCCTAGCTTTTTTCTTCCGGAAGAAACCACAAATGCTACACCGTCTATGGCATCATGCGGAGTAGGTATTGTTCTCACCGATACATCTCCGAATGGAATTTGTCCACCAGGCAAATAATAAACAACGTCGTACAGCTTGCCTAGCATTTTTTCTTTTTCCGCTTTATAGAGGGTCCTCGGCGTGATATAGATTGGAAGACCGTATTTTCTCTGGTATACGCCGGCATAACGGATATGGTCAGCATGGTCATGCGATATTATCAGGGCGTCTATCTGTTCAATATTACGCCCCAACGCAGCGAGTCGACGCTCTGCTTCGATGCCGCTGATTCCCGCGTCAAAAAGCAGATTAACACCATTCGTCTCTACATAAATACAGTTGCCGTTACTGCCGGACTGAAGCGAAATTGCAATCATACGATTATACTTGCACAAAAAGGATCAGATTACAAGGGGATTATAGAGGCTACTGAAGACCTCCGATTCATCCTTTTAGAAAAAGAGTAGTTGAGATACATTCATGCTGGAAGCAGACCTCAACTTTCTTCAAGAAGAGTTTATTCGGGAAATAAGAACATATGCCTTAAAGTGGCAGTGCCCATATAAAGAGGTAATCCTCTTTAGTATTAATGCGGGAGAAGGGCTAATAAAGCAGATATTTCGCCCGCAGAGTAAGAAACTCAGCAAGCGTATTTTGCCATAGAAGTGCGACTGATTGGGAATCCCCACCGTCCTTTAGAGCCTGCAGAACTTTTCGTGATCCGATGAGACCTAGCGTTTTGTCAAGCTGGAAGTCGCCCGGGTAAAGCGTGTGGAGCGCTCCTATAATTTCAATACCCATGGCTGCCACATCCAGTGTCTGTCTGTCAGTCAGAGTTATCCGGACCCCGTGACACTCTTTATTCTTATAGATGTCGCTCTTCGGCACGAAATGAGCCGAAGTAAAACTTACGCCCTGGATATTTCTGCGGTTCAGATACTCCGCGAGAATTTCCGCTTTAATCCAGGGGGAGCCAAGAAGTTCGAAGGGCGTATCTGTTCCGCGTCCAACACTTACGTTCGCGCCTTCGACCATCGCCACACCAGGATAGAGAATGGCCTGATTGAGACTGCGCAGGTTCGGAGAAGGGTTAACCCACTGCAGACCGGTCTCGTCGAACCAATCGGCGCGATTGTATCCTGACATTTTAATAACGTGCAGTTTTACTCCTAGTTTGTTCTCGGTGTTAAACAACTCAGCGAGTTCCCCGACTGTCATTCCGTGTCGCACGGGCAAAGGGAAATAGCCGGTAAAAGATTTAAACTCTCTGTCCATGACAGGTCCCTGCACCAGTGAGGCATTAATGGGATTTGGCCTATCGAGGACATAAAATGCGATTCCCTTCTTCGCCGCGGCTTCCATCGCATACCCCATTGTCGTAATGTAGGTATAGAAGCGGGCACCCGCATCCTGGATATCGAAGACCAATGCATCCAGGCCATTGAGCATTTGATCTGTAGGCTTTCTGACGCTGCTATAAAGGCTGTATACAGGCAGTCCGGCAACAGGCTGCTCCGTCTCGCCTATTTTCCGATCATCCTTGCCGGATAATCCGTGTTCCGGGCTCAAGACCACTCTCAGGTCCACTCCGGGTGCATTGCGGAGCAGATCAATCGTGCTCCGTCCCAGGGAATCAAGTCCCGTATGATTGGTGATGAGGCCCACGCGTAAGCCTTTCAAAGACGAGAAATGTTCGGCAGACAGGACATCGATGCCTGTCATTACTTTCCCGCGCATGTCCTGCGCAGTGTAACTCTTCATTTCCCTATAGCAGTTTGCAAGCGAGGGGCGTCTCTGAAGAATCTGTTCTGCCGAAAGTGGCCCGAGCGAATCGGCAACGGCTTTCTTAATCTGTGCGCGTAACTCCTTAACATCGCCCTTGCCGTCCGGATGGACGCGGTTCGTCAGAACAATGATATAGGTATCTGTAATCGGATCAATCCACAACGCCGTTCCGGTGTAGCCCAGGTGACCATATCCACCCGCAGGAAACTCTTCGCGATTAGAGACAAAAGGCGGTTCCATATCCCATCCCAACCCCCAAAGATCTTTTTTCCCCGGTGGTGATTGAGGCATGGTCATTATGTCTATTGTCTTTGAGGAGAGGATCTTAGCGTTACGATAGTTCCCCCCATTCAGAAGCATTTGCGCGAAAATGGAGAGGTCATCGACCGTTGAAAAAAGTCCGGCATGTCCGGACACGCCGCCCATATTGTAGCACGAGGGGTCATGCGCCTCTCCGCAGAGCAGCTTCTGCAGGTGATACTGAGTGGGGGCGATGCGGCTGCGCAGGGAACTTTTTGGTTTGAAGCCGGTGTCCTTCATCCCCAGGGGTGCGAAAATATGTTTGGCGCAATACTTATCAAGCGGCCGGCCTGAGATCCTGCGCACCAATTCACCAAGAACTTCAAAATTGATATCGCTGTAAATAAATTCTGTGCCCGGGGCAACGACAGGCCTCTCCGCAACGATTTTTGCCATAGCTTGCTTATACCCTGACCACTTTGGCGTCAAGCTCAGATCAGGCCTGAGTCCGGAATAATGGGTGAGGAGCTGACGCACCGTAATCCTTCCCTTGTCGTTTTTTCTAAAGGCAGGCCAGTAATGGGCAGCAGGGGCCTCGATATTTATCTTCCTCTGTTCCGCCAGCTGCATGACCGCTGTGGCTGTAGCGATAGCTTTAGTGAGAGAGGCAAGATCGAAAATAGTGTCCTCGGTCATGGGTATCTTCTCGGGGTCAAGGGCGCGGTATCCGAAGGCCCGTCGGTAAACAATTTTCCCCTGATTTCCGATGAGGACAACGGCTCCCGGCGTCTTGCCGTCGCGAATCGCCTGTTCAACGATATCGGTGATGGGTGCTAGTTGGTCAGAATGCAACCTCTGGGCTGGGTACTGCACAGGCTGTGCCTGAACTGCGATCGGAACGGCCAGTCCATGGAGAAGCCAGAGCGCCCCCAGAAGGAAAAATGTCATTTTCCAGAGAGCGATTCCCTTGACTTCAGCCTTTCGAGCCATCAGGCCTATTATTATCTTCCGAAAGCGGTTCTTTTTTCAACCCGTCGATTTTATAGACATTTCTCGGGTTCCAAAGCATCCAGCCATCGGAACCGAATTCCTCCGCTGCCTTGATCTGGCTTCTTATCTCAGGACCGTAAAAATACCTCCTGTCGAATGCATAGTCCTTGAAGGCCTGAAGCCAAGGCCTGAATCTGACGGCAGGAATCTTGGTACGCTCCTGGGCTTTCTTCAGGGATAGAGAGACGATCTCGAAAGGGTGCGCAACAGGCGTTCTGTATCCCGGTATACCGAACTGAAACCCTGATGGGTAGAGCATAAGGGATATATAATCGACACATGAAGCAACGCTCTCGATCTTCTGCCCGATCTGGGTGTCATCCAGATTCCAGGGCACGTATCCGAATATATCCGCTGCGACGAAAACGTTATAGGGTGCCAGCCTTCTTTTTGCCTCGCAGAGGAAGCCCGAGATGTATTTTACCCTGTTTTCCTCCGTGCTGGGGACGCTAAACCTCAAACCTTTCTTGTCAGGAAAACGGACATAGTCAAACTGTATCTCGTCGAAGCCGTTTTGCGCCGCCTCAACGGCAATATCAATATTGTAGTCCCACACTTCCTTGTTGGAGGGGTCGAGCCAGATAAGGTTCTCTCTGTCGTGAAATATCTTTCCGTCCTGGGTCTTCACGGCCAGGTCAGGGCGTGCCATACCAAGGACATTGTCCTTAAAGACGACGATCCGTGCCACCGTGTATATGCCCCTTTCCTTCAGGGATTGTATCAAGGCCCTTATGTCCCTTACAATGACCAGCTTTTGGGCTCCTATCACAGACGCAAGGGGGATGGAACTCTTGTAAGTGATTACCCCCCTATCGCCTTTTACGTCAATAACGAAAGAATTGAGCTCGGTCTCTTTCACAAGGGTCAACGCCGATCCGCGCAACGATTTGTCGCCAATCCCGTAGTAGGTGAGATAAAGGGCCTTTGGGATGAATGGCCGAAGATAGATATCGAGAGACGCTTTAGTCAGAGGAGCGGGGATTGTCTGCTCTCCCCGTGCATACCCATAGGCTCTGATACCGATCTTGTTTACAGCATTTCTTATCACAAACGCGCCGTTTTTGTCGGTGAGAACTATCTCATTGTTTCCCGTGACTATGGCGCCTTCGATGGGTTTTTTGGTCACATAATCAATAACTCGTCCGCTGACATATTCAGAAACAGATGCATGTAAGAGCAGAAAGGGAAAGAACACCATGAAACACAAGACAATGCAAGACCTCATCATTCTATTACCTGCCTCCTTCGTGAACAAAGTTACTAACTATTTTAACCCATAATGTCTCACGATCAACCAAAGATCTCCTCTCTGCCCGAATTCCGTAGCACGAGTGGGCTTCATCATACAGATATTACGCTTCTCACGGTAAAAAGTATACCCCTTCCCCGTTAAAGTTCTATGATTCAAATCACATTTCTTAACATTGTCACCCAGGCGGCCATGGGCCGCAGATGCGACCATGCTTGGCGCTCTATCGCCTCTGTGCTCCTTGCAGCGATAAGGAGACGACTTTCTATTATATCATCACAGATCGCGTCTGCAACCTATCCTGGTGAGTCTTGGATAAGTTTCTCTGTTTTTCTTAATGTTCTTCATGAGGCGCTGTGTCCCAAATTGAGGGTCGACCTCAACCAGCAGAAGGTTGTGGAAAGCATCATTTTGAGTTCAACGATGTCTACCCGAAACGGTTTGTTGCCGGAAAAGGTCCCTAAGCCTTTCTTCGATGGCATCAGCAAGGACCGGAGGCCTGTATTGAGAACACCAAATGATGTGGTACTTACATGCATAAGAAATATCGTTGTTGGTTTTGAACCGGTTTGTCTTGCTCATGCAAGCATTTGTCTAACCCGCACTTCTCAACGCAAAAACAACGGTATCTGACCAGGTTGGGGATTGCCAGTGAAGTTCCAGGGAGTTTTCGATTATAGTTTTCATAAAATATGCCGATAAGAAGATTAGGTAACCCCTCTTCATCCACTCTCTTAGGATGCCTTGAGCCTTGGGGTCGGGGAACAGAAGAAGAAAGGGAGCAGAAGTGCAGATGCGGTGAGCAAGCCCCTCCGAACACAGTGGGGGAAGCCTAAAGCAGCTGCCTAGGCACCCACTTACTCGTGAGCCTTGCACTACTCGAGACCCAAGGCATCCACCTTCCACAGATCGGAAGCCCATTAATCCGATGCCCTGTGCGTATCTCTGAAGATCTTGGAAAGGGAAAGAAAGATTCTGTCTGAAACTATTTCTTCAAAGGTTCGCACTGTTTTTTGCATCCAGTTGGGATATTCATCAACCGTACCCGGCATGTTCTGCTGATCCATGGTGCCGATCATATCATCAAGACTCACGAGCAGCAGGTTGCAGGGAGTCAGCGCGAGACAGTGGTATATGGCGAGGCAGAGATCGGGCGTCATCTCAGGAATCATTTTCGGATCTGCAACATAATCATCGGTAAGAATGTCTAGAGACGTGAGGAGGGAGAATATACGTCTCCTATCCATCTCTCTGGCAATAATGTGTTCTTGCCAGAGAGGATCTTCACCGGACAGACCCAATTGTTTTTTAATCGTTAAATCCCTGCCGGCCCAGTACCCGGAGAGCGTTGGAAGGTCGTGCGTCGTTACCGCACATAATGCAATGTCAGGATACCTGTCAGGCGGAAGAAATGAAAGGTCAGGATAATTCCTCTCAAAGTAGAAAAGCCTGTATGAAAGCATCTTGAATCTTTGAAGCATTTCCCTTGCATTCTCAGCTATAGTGCCGAGGTCTTCGGCTATTACTACTGTCCCATTCAGAACACTTTCCAATGCAATGATCCGCAGAAGATCCTCAGCAGGGCATCTTACGTACGCTCCTTCCTTAGCCGACACCCCCCTAGGTACCCAGAAGAGCCTGAACATGCCCAGTGCATGGTCTATTCGCAGAGCACCGCCGTATTGCATATTCTTTCTGATCGTTTGTATGAACAATTCATACCCTGTCTCTTTCAGTTTCTCGGGAATCAGAGGTGGAAATCCCCAATTCTGACCATTCACGTTAAAATCATCTGGAGGTGCACCGACATCCGCTCCCTCTGCAACGGCATCCCGATACCCCCATACATCGCTTCCGCCGCCCACTGAACCAACAGCGAGGTCATGATAAAGCCCGATAGCCATATTAAGATTTCTGGCCTTTTCTGCTATCGCTTTCATTTGTCCGTCGATACACCACTGGACATATTGGTAAAAGAGTATCGCCTTTTTCTTCTTCCTTCTGAATTCCCGAACGGTCTCATTCGAGAGGTTCCGATATTCCTCAGGCCACTCCTGCCATGAATAGCAAGGGGATGGGGCCATGGTTTTGTGGCCAACTCTGCGACCCTGAAAAAACTCCGAGATTGCCATGTATATGGAGAACGATTCGAGGGCTTCACCTTCTTCCGACCGGTATCGTTCAAAGTCTTTGCTCCTCTGGGTACTGCGTTTATAGTGTCTTTCATAAAAGAGATCAAAGGCCTTTCTGAGTACTCTGTCCTTCAGTGAAGCGATCTTCTCGTAGTCAATCAGTGCCTCTTTTCTGAGTTCCTCCAACTCTCTTTTGAAAATTGCAGAGCTGAGCATCTTCCTTGCATCTTCTGATTCCATCACTTCGGGTATATTTTCTACGTCAAGGTAAATAAGATTCTTGTACAGCCTGCTTATAGGAGAATACGGGCTGATGCCGAAGGGTCTTGCGTTTGGAATTGCATGCAGAGGATTAATTCCGACAAATGCACCTTTGAGGCTGGAAACCCATTCCACAATTTTTTTAAGGTCGGTAAAATCGCCGTTACCCCAATTCCTGGCTGAACGGATTGCATAGAGATTAATCGAAAGCCCCCATGTCTTGCCCCCCCGCTGGTCAGAGGGCAGATAACACTCATCAGGAGTTATGATAAGCCTGGCAGTTTTCCGGAGGTGAGTTTCCCATCCCTGCAAGCTTCCTTGCAAGACGGGCTCCGCAAGCCCGCATTCCACCGTGATTCGATAATAGCCGATATTAGGGGGAGTCCTGCTCACAAGGTTTACCTTTATGTATCGGATATTCTCTATCCATTGCTGCTCAGACACGATAATGTCATTCCCTGAAAGACTGGATTCATCTCTCCGTCCCTTCTCATCCGCTATGCACCATGAGAGCAGCAGGGTATTCTCTTCACCCTGCTTGACGGGGATATACACGGGGACTGTCAATAGCGGCTCATTCACTGAGGCAATTTTTACAGGCTCGAGAAAGCTTTTCCAGGATTTCCACCGTTGCTCTTCGATCTCCTGTGTTATATCTGCGGGGGAATCAACCCTCAGTTTCATTGCCCTGAGAATGGCCTGTTTGGTTTCGACTGAGGGTATCCGTCTCTTTCCAAAGACATCAAAGTATTCAGGGATGATGCCACAGAGCTGTGACAGCTCATGGATCAACTCGTCAGAGATTGGCCTGTTCGCGTCGTCATGGTCTCCCATTGATGTCAATGACGGCAGCGCTCGTTCCGATTTACCATTTCGTTATACCGGCCAGACCGCAGTAGCCTCTCCGTAAGGTCGGCTCATCTTTCCACTCTGTTTCCTCTGTTCCGCATTTTGTGCACACATGAGGTATAGATTCTGACCACCTCCATGCCATGCATTGAGAACCAACACATTTTACCCGCGTGCTGTGAAAGGTCTCCTGACACCATTTCTCCTTCGCTACTTTTTCAGTGACAAGCATGATTGCCTCCTGCATGTATGAGAATTTTTTTGTACGGTAAAACCGCAGAGTGGTTACCTGTTGAAGAGTCCTCAGCATTCATTGTTAAAAATATATAGGTTTATTGAAAAACAATCAAGTATACAGTGAGAGATGAGAGTACTGAGTGCACCCTGAATGCACGGCGAACACAAGAAATGGTCTCCACGCATCCCTGTCAATCTATGCCTCTGTAAGCAATCATATCATTTCCGGAAAACGGATGGAGGTTTTTGTAAAGAGAACAGATGAGATGCGACGATTGCTCCTCTCAGAGGCCATCATATTAGGATACCTAAAAGGAATCAGCTCGGTCCGGTTTATCGGTAAAAAAACTTTTGTCAATTAGAGCGGCAATCGCTTATAATTAATAGCATGGAAGCGGTGAAACAGATACGGCTGTGGGATGTGCTGGACATTGTCATCGTTGCGATAATCTTCTACCGCCTCTTACTCATCATAAAGGGCACAAAGGCTGCTCAGATGCTCATCGGCCTCGGCCTTTTTCTCGTCGCTTCTCTCCTGTCCGGCTACTTTGAGCTCTACACCGTGAACTGGATCATACAGAGTTTATGGTCCCAGATCGTGATTCTCCTGATTGTGCTTTTTCAACCAGAGATCAGGAGGGCCCTGGCGCAGATCGGCGAGGCTCGATTTCTCCAGGCATTCACACCTGCGGAGGAGTTGAAATCCTTGGACGAGATTGTGAAGACAGCGGTTTCCCTTGCGAACAAAAAGATCGGTGCCCTCATGGTTATCGAGCGTGACACAAGCCTGAAGGACTTTGTCGAGATGGGGACTCCCCTTGACGCAAAAGTATCGAAAGAGATTCTCCTGTCGATATTCCATCCGACGTCACCTATCCACGATGGGGCGGTAGTTATCCGTGGCAACAGGATCGTAGCTGCGGGATGTTTCTTACCGATCGCCTTGAGCGCCGAAGTGAGCAAGGCACTGGGCACACGGCACCGTGCCGGGATCGGGCTTACAGAGGAGACCGATGCTATTGCTGTCATCGTCTCGGAAGAGACAGGGATAATCTCGGTCTCCATTTCAGGCAAATTGGATTCACCCGTGGATATGGGGACGCTGCGGGACATCCTGACCGAGATCTTCACAACCAGTAAGAAGGGGGGCCCTCAAAAAGTACAGAGGTTTCAGGAAACGAAATGATACGGAGAGTTCTCTTGGGGAATCTCTCACTGAAGGCGGCGGCTCTTGCGCTTGCCATACTCCTTTGGCTTTTTGTTTCATCAAAGGGGCAGATTGAGATGTCGCTTGATGTGCCCATAGAGTACATAAACATCCCTGCAGGGATCGAGATTTCAAAACATGTAGTTAAAACGGTAAACATCGTCATCAGGGGGCATGAAAGCATTCTGAAGAACATCAGGCAAGGAGAAGTGAGGGTCTCTGTGGATACGAGCAGAGCAAAGGAAGGGGAGGGAACGTTTCCTATAAAAAAAGATGACGTAAAGCTGCCGTATGCCGCAGCGGTCATAAAGATAGAGCCGTCATCAGTAAAGGTTCTCTTTGAAAAGACGATTACAAAAACCGTGGGAATACGACCTGTCATCACCGGGATTCCTGGAAGCGGGTATGTGGTGAAGACGCTGGAGGTCAACCCGAAGGATGCGGTCATCGAAGGAGCGGAATCCGAGGTTAGCAAAGTCGGCTATCTGAAAACAGAACCAGTTGATATTACCGGCGTGACTGAAAATGTCCGGCAAGAGACGGAACTTGCTCTGTCAGGGAGCAATATCAGGACAAGGATTCACAAGGTTGATGTCATCATCAAGATCACGAGGAGGGAGAGATGAGGCTTTTTGGAACAGACGGTATACGGGGGAAGATAAACAGACTTCCCATGACGCCAGAAAACGTCTTGAGAATCGGTATGGCCGCCGCAAAGGTGCTCAGAAAGGATCATGGGAGGAATATGGTCATTATCGGAAAGGACACGAGGCTTTCCGGCTATATGATCGAAAGCGCTTTGACATCGGGCATCTGTTCCATGGGCATGAACGTTACCCTTACCGGTCCCCTGCCGACCCCCGGCATCGCATTCCTCACAAGGGCATTGCGGCTTGATGCAGGCATTGTTATTTCAGCTTCTCATAATCCCTTCGAAGATAACGGCATAAAGTTTTTTGCGGCTGACGGGTGCAAGCTTCCGGACGAACTCGAAGGGATGATGGAAGAACTCGTCGCAGATGACCGTCTGGGTTCAAAACGACCTTCCGGTGCAGACATCGGAAAGACATTCAGGCTCGAAGACGCCACAGGGAGATATATCGAATATATCAAATCAACTTTACCGCGGGGAAGTACCCTCGAAGGCCTAAAGGTCGTTGTGGATTGTGCCAACGGAGCTGCGTATAAAGTGACCCCCTGGGTCTTGAGGGAACTCGGGGCAGACGTTATCACGATAAACGATGAACCTGATGGCACGAATATCAATGCTAACTGCGGGTCACTGCATCTGGAGGGTCTTTGCAAGGCGGTGAGAATGCATAAGGCGGATGCCGGCATTGCCCATGACGGGGACGCGGACAGGACTCTGATGTGCGACGAAAAAGGGACTGTTGTAGATGGCGACAAGATTTTGGGCCTCTGGGCGGTACTGTTCAAGAAAGAGGGCAGATTGAGGGGCAATGCGGTTGTCTCAACAGTTATGAGCAATCTCGGGCTGGAAAATTACCTGGAAAGGATAGGGATAAAGATGCTCAGGACAAAGGTCGGCGACCGGTTTGTTGCTGAGAATATGTTACAGAACGGCTATGTTCTTGGTGGAGAACCTTCCGGACACATCATCTGTCTGGACTGCAACACAACAGGCGACGGTCCCATCACAGCGCTGCATGTCATATCAATGATGAAGAAAGAAAACACGTCACTCTCGCGGCTGGTGGCTGACATCAAGCTCTATCCCCAAATCCTTATCAATGTTGCCATCGAAAAGAAAGCTGATATAAAGACATTTCCCGAAATTGCCCAGGCCATTAAGGATGCAGAGGAGAGTCTCGAGGGAAAAGGCAGGATTATCGTACGACCTTCGGGCACGGAACTCAAGGTACGGGTGATGGTAGAGGCTAATGAAGAAAAGCTTGCTGACAGATGCGCGCACCAGGTAGCAGGGGTTATACAACAAATGCTGTCCACATGATATAATTAACTTTGCATCACGTTTCTCCGGCAGAGAGGCTGTCCTGAGAAGCAGCAGCATTTTGTACCGATATGCTCAAAGCGAACGTGGTGCACCCTTGAGGAGAGCCTTGTCAACCACCCGGCGTTAAAATGCCAGGCATGTGAAAGCATGTTTGAGGTTGACCAGGGAAAGCGGTAACCAATCCGCTATGTTGTACGAAGGTTCAAGACCGACGTCCGAATGCTGCCTCAGTTGGGACCTCTCGAAGCTCCGGTTGCAGACAAGGTCCGGGTAACCACGAAACGGGCCGGCGCATGCGCCGCCGTATTACATTCCCGAGGGGAGAGAGCCGAAAGCCTCAGTAACAAGGCCTGTAAGGGCACCCGAAAGGGTTGATAGGGAGGGAGCTAGCTCTAAGTTGAAT
>DMNE01000429.1 GCA_003453735.1 Nitrospiraceae bacterium
GACAACGTCGGGGTACTCATCGCACAGGAGCAGTATTTCCAGGATGACATGGTTTTAGTTATCGATATCGGAACAAACGGTGAACTCCTTCTCGGAAATAAAGAGAGGGTATGCTCCACTTCATGTGCAACAGGCCCGGCCTTTGAAGGTGCTCAGATAAAATTCGGGATGAGAGCGGCACCGGGGGCAATCGAAAAAGTCAAAATTGATCCTGAGACAAAGGAACCCCAGTACAAGGTCATCGGAAAGGCCGACTGGCACACCCACATTGAAGGGAAGATTAACGCAAAGGGCATTTGCGGTTCCGGGATTATTGATGTGATCGCCGAGATGTTTAAAGCGGGCATCATTGACAAGACTGGCAAATTCGTCATGAACCTCGGTACTAACAGGGTGCGGCTTGACGCCGTTGACAAAAAACCGGAGTATGTCCTGGCATGGGCTGAAGAAACGTCAATCAATGCGGATATCACCGTTACGCAGGCAGATGTTCGCGCCCTGCAACTCGCGAAGGGAGCCCTCTATACCGGTGCAAAATTGATGATGCAGAAGATGGGGGTGACAAAGCTGGACAGGGTCGAGCTGGCCGGTGCCTTTGGCAGCCATATAGACCGAGAGGCGTCCCTGGCCCTCGGGATGTTTCCCGACGTTCCGATCGATAAAGTCGTTGTTGTGGGAAATGCTGCCGGAGACGGTGCACGAATGGCCCTGCTGAATAAGGCAAAAAGACTTGAGGCCGACGAGCGTGCCCGATGGGTTCAGTTCGTTGAAATAGCAACAGAGCCGGCTTTTGAGAAGGAATTCATGCAGGCGATGCACATCCCCCATATGAAGGACAAATATCCAAATCTCAAGAAGATGCTCGAGGAGCAAAAAGCGCCCATTGCTTCAAGCATAAAGGGATAGACACTGAGAGGCATTTGAGAAATGACGAGGGTCTTGATTCATCCTGGGGCTTGCGGAATGCCGGCCACCGTGGAAGTTGTAAAGAAAGAAGGAAAATGTTTCGTAGTAAAAATAACTTCTCAATGCGAGATGGTCGAGAAGCTCGGCAAAGACATCACTGAGCTGACCATGATGGATGCATTCAAACGGTTTTTCGATAATCCGGTGTACAGGACGGGGGCAACATGCCTGAAGCATGTTGCCTGTCCCGTTCCGTCAGGAATACTCAAGGCACTCGAAGTGGAGGCCGGGTTGAATCTCCCGAGAGACGTGAGTATTACCTTTTTGAAAAACGAGCCCGATTCGGAACAGTAGGCAGAGGCGCTCGGGGTAACAATGAAAAAAATCCTTTCAGTTGTAATGCTTCTATCATTAGGCCTTTCAGCACCAGTAAGTGCTGCTCCGGTCACTATTCGTCTCGGCTATCTCAGCAATGACCTCCACCATCTAGCGGCCTGGGTTGCTCTTGAGAAGGGTTTTTTCAGAGACGAAGGGTTATCCGTAGCAATTGCAGGGGTTTTTCATGCAGGTCCCGAAGAGATGACCGCTTTCGCCTCAGAGAACCTCGATGTAGGATATCTCGGCATAGCCCCTGCTATGACAGGAGCCGCGAACAAATCGGCTAAAGTGAGGGTTATCTGCCTCGCCAACGCGGAAGGCTCAGCAATTGTTGTGCGAAGAGATTCTCCGATAGGGGACCTAAAAGACCTCGCAGGGAAAACGGTTGCCATACCAGGGTATTCGAGTGTCCAGGATATTCTGTTGCGGAGGGCCCTGGAGCGCTCAGGAATTCAGAGCAAGAAGATCGCAATCATAGTGATAAAGCCCCCTGAAATGATCCCCGCTCTCGATACAAAACAGATCGATGCCTTTGTTGCATGGGAGCCATATCCTGCACAGGCGGTGGCCAAGGGAATCGGAAAGGTTCTCACCACTTCGTCGCAGATATGGCAAAATCACCCCTGCTGCGTTGTGGCCGTGGCAGAAACGTTCTATGAGCACAACAGGGAAATCATTAAACGATTTCTCAGGGCACATCGTAAAGCAACCGACTTCATCAGAAACAATCCTGACGAAGCAATCAAAATCGCCATGAAATATACAGGAATGGATGCGCTAACCCTTCGGGAGGCGATGAAGGATATTACCTATCAGTACATGATGGACAGAGAGACTATGAAGGAATACGCAGGATATCTCCTGAGGTTTCAGTACATAAAGCCGATGAATGTCGATGCATTCATCACTGGTTTTATCGATATGAAGACGCTTCAAGAGACGCCCCGATAGAATGCTCCGTGGATGAAAAGGCCGTGCAGAAGAGACAGAAAGTGCTACCGTATGCCCTTCTCTTAACGGTCCTTGTTCTCTGGCAGGTATTATCGTCATCAGGCCTTATTGCGCCAAACAGACTACCTTCTCCGTTGAGCGTTCTGAGAGGACTGCTCGAACTTTTTACCACCGGCGTTCCACCTGGCTATACGCTTGGTGGCCACTGTTTGAGCAGCCTTGGAAGGGTCATGAGCGGTGTTGCCCTTGCGGTCACTGTTGCTTTACCTTTGGGGATGTTCATGGGATTCTGGAGATGGCTGAGAGATGTCCTCCAGCCGCTCATCGAGATCATCCGGCCTGTGCCCCCTTTGGCATGGGTTCCGATCGCCATCCTCTGGTTCGGAATCGGTGATGCCTCCGCATCGTTCATCATTTTCCTTGCTGCATTCTTTCCGGTGCTCCTGAACACTATTGACGGTGTCCTCTCTGTCGATAAGCGTCTTATAGAATCTGCTATCATCCTTGGTGCAAGGAAACATGACCTTTTCTTCAAGGTCTTGCTCCCCGGTTCTACTCCATCGATCATAACGGGGATGCGAATCGGTATGGGTATCGGATGGATGACCGTTGTAGCTGCGGAATTCACCGGGATCAAGAACGGATATGGCCTAGGCTATATGATCATGACCGCACGAGATATCCAGCGGCCGGATCAGATCATCGCCGGCATGGTTGTTATCGGGCTCATTGGATATTCCCTGGATCTTGTCATAAAAAAAGTCGAACAAAAAATTCTCCGCTGGCGGTAAACAATGGAACTTTCTGTTGTCGGCATAAGCAAATCCTTTAATAGCATCGGCGACGGAGAAACAATCTCTGCTTTGAAGGATATATCGTTCAAGGTTCCGGAAGGCCGCTTGATCTGCATCGTAGGTCCGAGCGGATGCGGGAAAACAACCCTATTGCGAATCATTTCCGGCCTTGACAAGCCCGACAGGGGGAGGATCATTCTCGATGAAGCGGAGATAACAACGCCACGAAAAGAGATAGGGTATGTCTTTCAAGAGCCGGGCCTCCTGCCTTGGCGGACCGTCCTCAGGAATGTTGAATTCGGTCTCGAAGTCGCCGGAGTGCATAGGAATCAGGGGAGGCTTAAGGCCTTACTTTTCCTTGAACTCGTTGAACTGAAGGGTTTTGAACAATTTTACCCGAAAGAGATCTCAGGCGGCATGAAGCAGAAGGCTGCCTTAGCTATGTCTTTGGTCATGGAACCGAAAGTCCTGCTCATGGACGAACCCTTTGTTGCCCTCGACTCCCAGACGAGGAATTATCTTCAGGAAGTTCTTCTGCGGGCATGGGAAAAAACAGGATGCACCGTGATATTTGTAACGCACAATGTTGATGAGGCGGTATTCCTCGGCGATGAAGTTATCTGCCTAACTTCAAGACCCGCTGAGATCGGCAAAAGACTCGAGGTTGATATCCCCCGCCCCCGTGAGAGAACGGGCAGCGAGTTGAATAGCATCCGTAGAGAGATCCTTTTCTTTCTCGAAGACGAACGGAAAAAGTCCTTACACAGCACATGAGAGAGATTGCCGCAGAGCCGAACAACGAGTTCGTTATCATGAAAAAATGTCATTAAAGTTTTCCGGATAGTTTTCCGATGAGAAAGGTTAGGAAATAAAATATTCATATATTAAGATCCGGAGGATCTCTATGTCACTTGGTATGGCAACGCTCACTGGTTTGCTCGCCATTTCAGTGAAAGCAAATATTTTCTCGCTTCTGTTGCAAAGCCTGCCAAAGGCTTTGCAACAGAACTGTACCGTTTTCTTGCCGAAGAGAGAACTCATAACTGCCCGCATCGTTACCGTTTCAATTCTCTCCTAAGTCTCGCAGTTGCAAATGCTGAGTATTGTCCCTTGCTACCCTTCTTTTTTGAGTTAAATCCTTTTCTTATTCTCTCTCGTGCATGGTAGAATAGAAGAGTGACTTCTTGGCGCATTCTTATTGATAGCAGTTCGTAGGCTGCAGATGAACGCTCAACCTTGGCGGAGGATAGAGATTCAACCGATTCATTACTCAAAGCCTTGGCTTTTATTCTGGCTAGCAGCTATCTTCGCAAGTGGTTACCTGCTTTATGCCCTCTGCCGCAAGTGGCGAAGCTGGTCCTGCGGAATAAAACAGGAGCGAGCAAACAAGAAATACAGGGGTCGCTTCATCAAGATCTGGCTTGCCGAAATAGTATTGCAACGCCAGTTGCTCGGCCTCTCTTCCTCGCGCTGGCTTGTTCATATGTTCATTTTCGTGGGTTTTATCGGCCTTACGTTTCTCTCCATATCGCTGTTTTTTTTTACAAGAATATCGAACCTGGGATGGGATGGTGGCTGGGCAGATCATGTCCTTCGTAATGAAGGGTATATCCTTATCAAGCTCTGGGGCGACGGCTTCGGGCTTATTCTCCTCCTCGGCTTGGCATCTGCCTGTGTAAGGCGTTTTTTCTTCCGTCCTCCACAACAAATGAACGAGCAGATGGATAGGCTCCTGCTCATTTTCCTTTTGTGGCTTACCCTTTCGGGATTTGCCCTCGAAGGTCTGCGCCTGTCCCTTGTATCCCCCGATGTCGCCCGGTATTCTTTCATCGGACATTTGTTTGCTCCTGCCGGGGTATTCACGCTCAGAGAACTGCAGCCCTGGCTGACGCTTGTTTGGACAGTGCACTCCTTCAGCGGCTTAGCACTTCTGGTCTATCTTCCCCACAGTAAGCTGCTGCACAGCATACTGGCTCCCATCATCATCGCTCGGAATGCCGTTGAAGAGCAAGAAAGGAGGGATCTTTATTGGCCAGAAATTCCAAAGCAAAAAACTGCCAGATCGCCCGGGGGCTGACCCGCAGGCAACTGATAGAGGTGGAGGCTTGCGTTCGTTGCGGAGAATGCCGGCTCTGGTGTCCTTCCTACGCCCAAGGTCAACAGGAATGTATCACCGCGATGTACAAGCTCGGAGCTTTGCGCAGACTCATAAAAGGGTCTCTCCCTGAAGCCGAAAAAGACTTTTTTCTTCAAGGGTTATATAAATGCTCTGCCTGCGGCCTGTGTCATGTCGTATGTCCGGTGCGCATCAATACTCCTGAACTCTGGGAGCAGTCCCGCCAGTCGCTCTCTCTTGCCGGGATCCCTCAACCGGAGGGTCAGATCAAGCAGATGTCTTTAATCAAAGAGTTTAATAACTCCTATGGCAAACCTCAGCAAGAGCGGGGCCTATGGGCGAGAATGGCATGGGAGTCCGGCTTTCTCATGAAACCTCTTTCACTCAGGCGGGAAAAACAGACATCGGTTCTGTATTTTGCCGGCTGTACGGCCAGCTTTGACCCTGCCATGCAGTCGGTTGCTGTTCAGTCTGCGCGCCTGCTCCAGGAGGCAGGGATAGAGTTCTCTATTCTAGGCGAAGAAGAGCCGTGCTGTGTCAGTAAATTACGGAGAATGGGTGATAATGATTTTCACGAAGAGGCTAGGAAGAGGGCTGAGAAAATCATAGCACAGGGGATCAAAACAGTGGTCGTCTCTTGCGCGGGCTGCTATAAGGGGCTCCACTCCGATTATAAGAACATCTGGCCTGGGGTGCAAGAAGTCCTTCATCTCACTCAATTCGTTGACCGTTTGATACAAGAGGGCCGCCTCGTGCTGCGCCATAAGGTACCGATGGTGATTACTTACCATGACCCTTGCCACCTCGGCCGCCATACCCAGGTTTACGACGAGCCGCGAAGGATCTTGCGGGCTATCCCCGGACTGAGTTTGGTCGAAATGCCACGCCACAGGGCCTTCTCCTGCTGTTGCGGAATGGGCGGCGGCCTGAAGATCGCCTTCCCGGATATCCAGCACAAAATGTCTGCCAGCAGAATTCGTGAGGCGGAGTCCACCGGTGCGCAGGCAATCGTTACTCCCTGTCAGACCTGTTATCTGGGATTATTGACGGGCGTGGATGAAGCGGGTTCCCACATCAACGTTTATCACCTTAATGAACTACTGGTCAGATCTGTCTGCCCTGATCTAACACGTGAGAAAATAATATCGGCATTTGCGCATCCACCCGTCGGATACGTCTAGCATGACTGGCCTTAAATAGGTTGTGTGATTCAGAACCGGATAAAACAGCATGGGAATGATTCTGACACTTGGCTACTACCTCGTCACCGCAGTTTTTCTGGGTACCTATGTAGCGAAGGCACTGACCTGGAGGAAGAGCAACCGCGCGGCGCAACGCGGTCCCTCTGGAAAGAAAACTCCGAAGATTATCGTTATGTCCTTGGGTGACATCTTTTTCTTAACGAGACTCTTCAGGGTTAATCCCGGATTATGGATAGGGGAATGGATTTTTCATGTGTCGGTTGTGCTTGTGATCATGCGGCACCTGAGATACTTTATAAACCCTATCCCCCGATGGCTGTGGGCACTGCAGACGCCGGGGATTATCGCAGGGTGTATCCTCCCCCTGTCTCTGCTCTATATATTCATCAATAAGCTCACCGCTGAAAAGAGGCACTATGTTTCGAGTTACAATTTCTTTCTCCTCTGCCTGCTTCTCTTGTTAAGCGCCAGCGGGCTGCTGATGCTTTGGGCTTTTCCTACCGATATCGTTGCAGTAAAAATATTCATGCTGGGCATCTTCACCTTCATGCCGGCTACAGCCCCTGACTCTCTGCTCTTCGTGTCTCATTTCAGCATTTTTTTATTGTTTCTCGCTTTTCTGCCCAGTCACGTCTTTGCAGCGCCACTCGTCATTATCGAAGCACGGCTGAGAGCAAAAGAACAGCAAGAGGTGCTTCATGAAAAATAAGAGATCCTTCTCAGACGAACTGACACCCATGCAACATATTGAACTTGAAGCCTGCACCCAGTGCGGTGAGTGCCTCACCAACTGTCCTGTCCAGGAGGTAACCGGCAACCGTGCAATCTCGCCCCCCGAAAAAATCCGCCTGTACAAAGAATTCATTAAGGCCACGAGTGGTCTCAAGGCACGCCTTTTCGGTTCATCAGAGGTGAATCGTAAGCTCCTCGAGGAGTTCTCAAAGGCTATTTTTGAATGCACAACATGCGGCGCATGCAGCCAGAACTGCACCGTGGGTATCTTTACTCAGAGGCTCTGGCCTGTGTTGAGAAAGGAAATGGTAAAGCGGGGCCTCGGTCCCTTAGGCCCTCAGGCAGACCTCCCCAAGGTTGTGGCAAAGTCAGGGAATCCTTATGACAGACCCCCGGAAAAGCGGTTCAGCCCATGGTTTCCTGAAAATGTGCGCTTTGCCGACCACAGCGACATCGGATACTATGCCGGCTGTACCGGCGCATATGAGGCACAACCCATGGTCAGGGGCGATGTCTTGGTCCTCGCGGCGATCGGAGAGCCGTTCACCATGCTGTCCCCAGAAGAAGAGGTCTGCTGCGGCTTTCCCCTTTTTATCACGGGGCAGCACGAGATGCTCGAAGATCTTACAAAAAGGCTCGTCAATGCATATAAGGCAAAAGGGATAAAGGTTCTGCTCTGTTCATGTCCTTGCTGTGTNNAATATCATGGCGAAAGATTGGCCCTTATTCTACGGTGATAAGCTCCCCTTCAAGATAAGACATATTACGCAGTTTGTTGCTGATGCATTGAAGCAGAGAAGGCTTGTCATCAAGAATGAGTTGCATGAGAAACTCATCTACCACGACCCCTGTTATTTAAGCCGAGGGGTTGGAGTGATCGAGGAACCGAGAAGCGTGCTCAAAGGCATACCCGGCGCAGAGATCCTGGAATTTGACAGGCACGGCCTGCATTCACGGTGCTGCGGAGCGGGAGGCGCTGCACGAAAGGTCTTTCATGAAAATGCCATTGCCATGGGAAGGCTGACCATCGACGAGGCGGTCGATAAAAAGGCTGATAGGCTTATCCTAAGCTGTCCGGCATGCTATGCTAAGGTGACTGAGGCCATGGAAGGATATAACAGACAAGTACGGATCACGGACATCATGGAGTTACTAGCAAGCCTTATATAACGGATTGGATATGGGCCATTTTTCGATAACATGCAGAAATTGCGGAAAGAGTTTTGAGAATGCTTACTGTGCCTTTGGTGAACACTGCAAAGATGCGCTCCTCGTCACACGCTATCGGGAAAAGCCTTTTGCGGACGATCGCGGGGAGGGCATATGGAGATTCAACTGGCTTCCTGTGCACACGCCTTATTTCGAGCAGTCCGGGCCACTCGTGTATAAAACAGAGGGGCTTTGTGAGGATCTCGGCCTCGAGAACCTTTATATCGCCTTTAATGGGTACTGGCCAGAGAGGGGAGCAGAGCTTCAGACCTGTACGTTTAAGGAGTTCGAGGCTGCGGTCGTCCTGCAGAATGCGTATGAGAACGGTATTCGCGGACTCATTGTGGCGTCCGCTGGAAATACCGCGCGGGCCTTTTCCCACCTCTCTGCTACCACGGGTTTCCCTGTAATTCTTGTCGTGCCGAGGATGTGTCTTATGGAGATGTGGTATCTTGAGAGCGCTTCTAGCATTCCCACCCTGGTAGTAAGTGATGGTGATTATGCAGACACGATTGATGTGGCCAAAAGGATAGCCGCGGTCTCCGAACTGCCATTCGAGGGAGGGGTCAAGAATATCGCCAAGAGAGACGGCCTCGGAGTCGTCTTACTTGAAGCAGTCTCCCGGATCGGAAAACTCCCAGACCATTATTTCCAGGCCGTTGGCAGCGGAACGGGAGCCATAGGCGTCTGGGAGATGGCAGAGAGGTTTCTGCAAGACGGCAGGTTTGGTTCCCGATTACCTGTTCTTCACCTCGCGCAGAACTTGCCCTTCGCCCCCATGGTTAAAGCCTGGGAAAGAGGCAGTCGAGAGCTCTTTGCTGAGGACCTGAGGCCTGACTTGATAGGAGAGATAACCACGAGGGTGCTCTCAACTCGTTATCCTGCCTATTCCGTAAAAGGAGGGGTTTATGATGCACTCGCGGCTACTGCGGGGAAGATGTATGGAATAAACAATGATGCGGTTTTTGCTGCGATCACTACGTTTGCGGAGGCAGAAGGGATAGACATCGTACCTGCAGCCGGAGTGGCCGTGGCCGCCCTGAGGAAAGCTGTGAACGCACGGCTTATTCAAAAAAAAGAGACTGTTCTCCTGAATATCACGGGGGGCGGTGAGGAGCGGTTGAGCACCGAAAAGAAAACGCATGATGTTGAGCCCAGATTTATATCAAAGAGGATTTCCGCGAACGAGATTGAGGAACTGTTATGCCACATCCTGAAAACGAACTGATAGCCATATTAGAAAAACAGAGAATAGATTTTACTGCTTCCCTGCCCTGCGAGAAGATTAAGGTGCTTCTCGAGAAGGTAAAAGAAGTCTTTTTCCATGTACCCTTAACAAGGGAAGAGGAAGGTGTCGGCATATGCGCGGGAGCTGCACTGTCCGGCAAAAGGCCTGCCATCTTCGTGCAGAGTTCCGGCATCGGAAATATGATCAATGCTCTTCTTTCTCTTACCGGGTCTTACAGGCTCCCCCTTGCCATATTTGTGAGCCAAAGGGGAATTTATAAGGAAAAAATAGCGGCACAATTTCCCATGGGTAAGAGGCTGCCCATGATCTTGAAGGGTGCCGGCATAGCTCATTCGATCGTCGGTACATCCGCTGATTTCAAGAACCTAGAAAAAAAACTAGCACAAGTGTATGGGGACAACACGATACATGCCTTCCTTCTCAGCCCTGCCATATGGGAAGAGACATGCGGAATCGTTAACACGACGGGGCAGAAAGACAATGCCCCTGCATGTCCGGCATCAACAAGAATGACCGCTCCCCCGTATCTCCCGTTAGCTGGCGGAGCAGTGAGAGCGGGTGAATTAGATGATAAGAGAACATATCAAAAACCCAAATTCACTCGCTTCGAAATCCTCACTCTGACAGCCCCCTATCTCGAATCCAAGGTCGTCGTGTGCAACCTCGGATTCCCATCGAAGGAACTCTTCCGTATTAAGCACCAGTCATCCAACTTCTACATGCTCGGAAGCATGGGGATGGCCACACCCATCGGGCTGGGAATTGCCCTTATGTCAGATAAGAAAGTTGTTGTGATCGATGGTGACGGTAGTCTCTTGATGAATCCGGGAAGCCTTGCCACCGCAGCTCACTTTTCGCCCGGAAACCTCATGATTTTAGGAATAGATAACGGCTCCTATGGCTCAACAGGAAACCAGCCCACTCTGACAAAGTCATGCGTTGACCTTGAGCTAGTAGCAAAAGGCTTCGGCATAAAGAGCACCTATAAAGTGTCAGGCCGGAAACCTTTGCTTGATGCCCTGACGGGTCATCATGAGAATCTAAGATTCATTCATATTCTTGCAGTTCCTGGAAATAAGGACCTGCCAGATATCCCGTTGAACTATATCGAGATAAAAAAACAGGTGCAAGACTTCATAAGTCGGCCTCAGTAAAGGCCNNCGCAGCAAGCTGCGGGGTATCTTACGAATTAAGCAAATAACAGATGACCCGATGATTTTAAAACGCTTGCTCTTTTGCTCAGGTGGTGACGTAGTATCCAGTCGTTTCAGAACTATCGCACGAAAGCAGTTCTGAGCTACTTCTGAAATATCATCTTAAGAAACTTCCTCAGTTCATCCCATGACTTTTTGTCTGCTTCTGCATTATATCCCAGCGGGAGATTGAATTTCTTTGCATATTCGTCCGCATCTGGGTTGGTAAAGCCGTGCATCGCCCCAGGATAAGAGATAATCCGAAAATCGGCACCGGCGTTCTTCATCTCGTTCTCGAACGCCTCAACCTGCTCCGGAGTAACGAACTTGTCATCAGCTCCGTGGAGCACTAGGATTTTTGCTTTCACGGCTCCGGGCTGAGCAGGCTTCACTGCTGTAAGGCTTCCATGGAAGCTAGCAACGCCCTTGAGGTCTACCCCCATCCGCGCCATATTGAGCACCACGCCCCCACCAAAGCAATACCCGATTGCAGCAATTCGCTCAGGGTCAACGGTAGGCTGCTTTCTAAGGAATTCCATTGCCGCCATGAAACGCGTTTTTGCAGTGTTGAAGTTCTTCATGAGCTCGGAAGAAAACTTGCTTGCATCTTCGGGATGCAATGCCTGCTTCCCCTCCCCGTACATGTCAGCAGCAAGAGCAGTATAGCCCATCTCTGCAAGCATCCTGGCGCGCTTCCGCGCATATTCATTAAGTCCCCACCATTCATGGACAACGAGAACCCCTGGCCTTTTGCCTTTGACGCTCTTATCATAGGCGAGGTAGCCCTTCATCACCACCCCTTCGGCGCTATACTTCACTTCCTTTCCCTCAATATCTGTCTTAGCCGAAGCCAAGTCTGCAACTGCCCATGCCAGTGAAAAGGCAACTATCACTATCAGTATCTTTTTCATAATAATCTCCTTCCATTGTTGTACCGAAATGATTCTGGTTTATAAGGCTCTGATGAAAGTGTAACAGCAACTGAGCTGGCATACAAGCCTTCTCAGCTCAGCAAGATATCATACAAGGTTCACTGCAGAATCAGTAGGAGTGGGGACTCCCGGCTTTCTGCATCTCCACATAATGTGCTGCGGCCAGCGCGGCTATGCATCCATCGGCGGCAGCAACCACGATCTGGTTGGCAAACTTCTGTCTTAAGTCCCCAATAGCGAAGATGCCCGGAACGTTCGTCTCACACTTCTCATCCGTAATTACGAAGCCCCGTTCGTTCATCCGGACCTCGGGCGGGATCAACTGATTGTTGGGAGAATAGCCAATAAAAATAAATACGCCGTCAGTCGACAATTCTCCCTTTTCTCCAGAGTCAATATTTTCGAAAGAGACTGCGTTCACATTTCTCTCATCTCCTTTGATTTCGGTAATAACTGTGTTCCAGATTACTTCAATTCTGGGGTCGGCCATAAGACGACTTTGCAGTATCTTGCTTGCTCGAAGCGCATTTCCCCGGTGAACTAGGAACACTCTCGTTGTCAGTTTTGACAAGTACAATGCCTCCTCAACGGCGGTGTCCCCACCCCCGACAACGACGACGGTCTTATCTCTGAAGAAAAACCCATCACAGGTGGCGCAGTAGGAAACACCAACTCCAAGATATTCAGCTTCACCGGGAATGCCCAGCTTTCGCACAGATCCGCCCGCTGCAAGAATCAGGGCACTAGCGTATTGCAGGTCACCATTGGCAAGCCGAACCGAATGAAAAGGAGATCCGGCGTTTACTGCCACAACCTCCTGCTGGATACAGGTCAGGCCGTAAGACTGGGTATGATGGACGAGTTTCTCTGCCAGATCAAATCCGGTTATGCCCTCCACGCCCGGGTAGTTTTCCACATCTTTTGATATGGCAATCTGCCCACCGATCAATCCTTTCTCGAAAAGGACCGTTTTCAGTGCAGCTCTCTTGCAATAGAGCCCGGCAGTGAGCCCTGCCGGACCGCCTCCCACAATAATTACTTCATAAATTTCCTCAATCGTCATGACACCTTGATCTCCACTCTGCAAAAAGCAAGCTGACGACAATGCGTAGAGCCCATTAGTAAAATCCGATCCTATGCTCATTATAGTTCGTTATGGACAAAAGAACAACCCTCCACTCACTGTCCATTGTGTTTTCTAACCTGAACTATCACAGTCGTAGTTACGAAAGATCGCTCGACCTCCCAGCGGTAAAATATCTGCTACAATTTGGTTATGCATACAAGTTATCAGTCTGCTTCATGCGGCGTTGGGTTTATCTGCGACATCCAGGGGACGAAGAGCCATGACATTGTTAGGTGGGGAGTTGAGGCTGTCAAGAATCTCACCCACAGAGGTGCTGTTGGAGCAGACGGAAAAACCGGAGACGGTGCAGGGGTACTCCTACAGATTCCCAAAAAGTTTTTTCTCAGAGAGATAGAGAAATCAGGATATACACTCTCCCACGAAGACAATCTTGCGATAGGCTTTTTCTTTTTCTCCGAAGAGAGCGAGCAAGCGATTGAGACGACAATAAAGAACTATGGCCTTCAGATCGCAGGTTGGAGGGATGTTCCTGTGGATGTTGATGCCCTTGGAGAATCAGCCTTGTCAACAATGCCAACCATTCGACAACTCTTTATAGATACGAAAGCTGTCGAAAAAACCAAGAGAGAAGTGAGCCTTTATCTGGCGCGGAGGGCCATAGAGAAGACATTCAGCGGCAAGGTCTACATCCCTTCCCTCTCTTCTAAAACGATTATCTACAAGGGAATGCTGGTTGCACCCCAACTTGACCGATTCTATCCTGATCTAAGGAGTGACGACTTTGAGTCGGCTTTCTGTATCTTTCACCAGAGATTTTCGACCAATACCTTCCCGGACTGGCCCATGGCGCAACCCTTTAGGGTACTTGCTCACAACGGAGAGATCAATACAATCCGAGGCAACAGGAACTGGATGGCTACAATCGAGCATGAGATAATGCATGAGATCTTCGGTGAGGAGAACGATCTATTAAGACCCTTAGTGTCCTCCGAGGAGAGTGACTCTGCCTCCCTAGACCGCATTGTGGAACTGCTCATGCTTTCCGGTTTCTCACCGGAACAGGCCCTCACGCTCTGCATTCCGCCAGCATGGGAGACAGCCGACCTGAATTGGGGAAAAAGGGCCTTTTTTGAATATCAGTCCCTCCTCATGAAGCCCTGGGACGGTCCTGCGGCCATAACCTTCACTGATGGTGATACGGTCGGTGCCCATCTCGACAGAAATGGATTGAGGCCCCTCCGCTATACTTTGACAGAAGACGGCATCTTGGTCCTAGGTTCCGAAATCGGCTTAATAAAGATCGAGGGTAAGACGGTGAAAGAGAAGGGAAGATTGAGTCCAGGAGATACCCTCTCCGTGCGTATGCAAGAGTCAAGGTTAAAATACACAGATGAGATCATAAAAGAGATGGCGGGAGAAAAACCTTACGGCCATTGGATAGAGAGATTTCTCTTCAAACTAAAGGCGGGAAAGAGCGAGGTTCATGAGCCCGGCCATGATATCACCAAAAGACAGATAGCCTTTGGCTATTCCTCGGAAGAGCTCCAGACGTCCCTGAAGTGCATGGCTGAAACGGCGAAGGAATACGTCTTTTCTATGGGCGATGATACCCCCCTTCCTCCCCTTTCGGATAAACCGCAACTCCTTTTCAGGTACTTCAAGCAGAGATTCTCCCAGGTGACAAACCCGCCCATTGACTCTATACGGGAAAGCATGGTGATGTCCCTGACAATGAATCTCGGACATAAGAGGAATTTCCTCGTGAAGACTGCTGAACACGGTCGACGGCTCCGGATAGATTCGCCGGTGCTCCTCTACAACCACATACGGGAGATCGAGGAACAGAGTACATTTACAGTGGAAAGGATACCGATAACATATTCNNAAAACTTCGGCGGAAGAAGAAGCTTCAGAGCAGGGCTTTCTGTCCTGCTGTTGTCCGGGCAAGGATTCCTTACTGTCCATTGCTCTGAACCGGCTCCGCAAGAGGGCTCTGAAAGCCGTGCAGAGAGGCAGCGAGATCTTGATCCTCTCAGATAAGGATATTTCCAAGGAGAGGATCGCCATACCTTCCCTTCTCGCCGTGTCAGCAGCCTTCAGCTATCTCCGGGAAAAAAGGCTCGCCAATAGAGTGAGTTTCATTATGGAGACCGGTGAGGCAAGAGATATCCATCATATGGCATGCCTCATCGGATGTGGGGCCTCAGCCGTTTATCCCTATCTTGCCTACCAGACAATTCGTGAGATGTGTGAAAAAGGAGAGCTGAAGCTTCCCTACGGTACGGCTGCGGCTAATTATAAAACAGCTCTCGAAAACGGTCTCCTGAAGGTGATTGCACGGATGGGCATCTCTGCCATGAATTCCTATCATGGTGCGGGCTTATTCGATGCGCTTTGTCTCAATAGAGAGTTCGTTGATGAGTTCTTCAAGGGAACGCCTCTGAGCATAGAGTCTGACGGTTTGTCGGAGATAGAGGATTCACTGAAGAGAAGACATGCTGCTGCCTTTGAGACACCGGAGCCTTCTCTTGACCCCGGAGGCGACCTGAGACATAGGAAGGGAGGCGAATGGCATGCGTGGTCGCCCTCTTCTGTCATAGCCTTAAACAAGTTCATTAAACGCCCTGATCATGTCCTCTTTAAGGATTTCTCCCGGACAGCAGATGAACGCCCTGTTTTTCTCAGGCATCTCCTAACTTATAAAAAGGGCAATCCTCTGGCGATAGAGGAAGTGGAGCGTAGCGACCTGATACTGAAGAGGTTCTTTTCCGGGGCCATGTCCGTGGGTGCCCTCTCACCCGAAGCACATGAGACTATTGCTGAAGCATGCAACCGTCTTGGAATCAAGAGTAATAGCGGTGAGGGAGGAGAAGATCCCCTGAGATACAAGTCCATAAGAAATAGCGCGATCAAGCAGATAGCGTCTGGGAGATTCGGCGTAACGCCGGCCTATCTCGCCTCAGCCCTTGATCTCGAGATAAAGATCGCTCAGGGGGCAAAGCCCGGGGAAGGAGGCCATCTCCCGGAACATAAGGTGTCAGAATATATCGCGGCGCTGAGGCATTGCAGTCCCAATACTCTTCTCATATCGCCGCCGCCGCATCACGATATCTACTCCATAGAAGACCTCGCTCAGTTGATCCATGACCTGAAGCAGGCCAACCCTAGGGCGTCGGTCTGCGTAAAGCTGGTTTCCGAAACGGGCGTTGGTACGGTGGCGGCAGGTGTTGCTAAGGCATATGCCGATATCGTTCAGATAAGCGGATGTGAGGGAGGAACCGGTGCTTCTCCCATCAGTTCCATAAAGAATGTAGGCAGTTACTGGGAAACGGGTCTTGCGGAAACACAGGTGGTTTTGATGGAGAACGCACTGCGGGAAAGGGTAAGAGTGAGGGTCGACGGAGGTCTCAGGACTGGAAAGGATGTTATCATCGCTGCTTTGCTCGGTGCTGAAGAGTTCGGCTTTGGTACGGCGACCATGATCGCAGCCGGATGTGTGATGGCACGACAGTGCCATCTGAACACATGCCCCACCGGCATTGCAACGCAAGACGAGAAGCTTCGAGGAAAATTCAGGGGGCGAGTCGAATGGGTTGAGGCTTACTTCAGGGCCCTTGCCCACGAGGTCAGGGAGATACTGGCCGAGATGGGGTTCAGGAGTTTTAACGAGGCTATCGGAAGGTCGGACTTACTCATGGTCAAGGATAAAGAAAGTCCGGTCTCGAAGAGGATGAGACTCGATGAACGCTTTGTCCAATACCCGGCGGGAAAACCGAGAAGATCATTAAGGGCACGAAATGACAACCCTGCTCCGTCAATGAATGACAGGCTCGTGGAAGAGTTACGACCCTTTATCGAGGAGTCAACCCCTGTTGAACGCGAATATGAGATAAGAAACATCGACAGAAGCATACCGATAAAGCTCAATTATTTCATTGCACTGAAATATGGAAACGAAGGGCTCCCCCCTGATATTGTGCGATTAACCTTCAGAGGTGTGGCGGGCCAGAGCTTCGGGGCATTCAATCATAAGGGGGTTGCCCTCACTTTAATCGGTGATGCGAATGATTATGTCGGGAAAGGAATGTTCGGCGGGAAAATAGTGCTCAAACCCCTGGACACCATCCATGCTCTGCAGAGGCAAGTGATTGCAGGCAACACTGTTCTCTATGGGGCTACGGGCGGCGAGTTTTTTGCGGCCGGAAGGGCAGGAGAGAGGTTTGCGGTGAGGAACAGCGGCGCAACAGCCGTAGTGGAAGGTGCGGGGCTTCATCTCTGCGAGTATATGACAAGAGGAACCGTGCTTGTCCTTGGGGAAGTGGGTCAAAACGTGGGAGCAGGAATGACAGGAGGGGTAATCTATGTTTTTGATTGGGACAATTCGCTCAAAACAAGATTGAACGCCTCACACGTTCAGTTCGCTCATCTGACGGGGGAACAGGAGATTGCGCAACTGAAAACTCTAATCGAAAGGCACTATCAATATACCGGTAGTCTTTGGGCTCATGAAATACTCTCAACCTTCCCTGAATCCCTACGGCATATAAAAAAGATCATTCCCGTTTAACGGGGGTGAAGACCTCTAGAGGAAACCTTTTAATTTTTCGATGGATCTATGATATATTATTGTTTATCAATTTATGGAATGGAATTTCTTTAAGGATAAAGTGGCTCTCATAACCGGCAGCTCCCGGGGCATCGGCTGTTCCATTGCGCGGAAATTCGCCTTCTCCGGTGCGGACGTCGTTGTTAATTATCGAAAAGCAGGAGGGAAGTCCCAGGAACAGGGAGAGTTGCTCTGTAAAGAGATCCAGGAGATGGGTCGCCGTGCCTACCTCATCCAGGCTGATATATCGGTGAGAAATTCTGTGAAGGATCTGTTTCATGATATCCAGGAATGCTGCGGGCGCATGGACTTCCTCATCTTAAATGCTGCGCGGGCTCCCTTTAAACCTCTCGAGAGACTTCTTGAGCGGGAATTGAGGCAGCTAGTCGAAACCAATTACCTGGGCAATATATTCTGCATCCAGGAAGCGCTCCCCCTGCTTGAAAAAACCGGGGGGAAGGTCGTCTTTATTTCGAGCCTCGGGAGCCGTTTTTACAATCCCGCATATCCCCTGGGAACTATGAAGGCAGCGATGGAATCGGCCGTAAGGGATTTCGCTGAAAGCCTGGCAGAAAGGAAAATATCCGTCAACGGGGTGTGCGGCGGGATCGTCATGACAGACTCTTTTAAAGTTCTCAGGCAGTATTGGGAAGAAATCGATCAGATACCCGATGAACTCTTTGTGCAGCCGGATGAAATTGCAGATGCAGTACTGTTTCTCTGCGATCCGGCAAGCAAGGGAATACACGGTCAAACAATCGTTGTTGACAGGGGCCTCAGCAATAGACTGTATCGGCCTCTGCCGAAGAAATAACAATTAAACGGATTCACGATTACCCTATGAACTATCGGAGGAACTTACATGCAGAAGATCATATCAGAGGCAACTGTTCTTGAAGAAGTAAAGAAAGCAATCACCGAAACCCTCACCATCGATAAGGAATCGGTGAAACCCGAAAGCTCTATCATCAAGGATTTAGGTGCTGAATCGCTGGATTTTCTTGACATCAATTACCGGCTTGAACAGACCTTTGGAATCAAGATGGCACGACATTTTATCCTTGAGCATATCGAAGAGATGTTTGGCGAAGGATCTGCCATCGATGAAAACAGCCAGCTGACTGACAAGGCCATTACTCTTCTGAAGATCCGTATGGGGGATAGCCTCCCCGAGTTGCGGCCCGGGATGGATATGGACGAAGTGCCGACGCTGATCACTGTTCAGTCCTTAACCAGCGGGGTCATGGATATCCTTGACAGCCTTCCGGAAAAGTGTTCAGCCTGCGGAAACTCCGCATGGAAGTCGGATGCCAATGTCCGCATCAAGTGCGGCTCATGCGGGGAATACGCGACCTTCGCAAATGGAGACGATCTGATAAAGGCATGGCTGACAAAGATCCAGAACGAAAAGAAAATATTTTGAAAGATATCCCAACCCGTGCTGCCTCAGTAAAACATTATGTCCAGAGAATACTCTAAACGCAGGGTAGTTGTTACCGGATGGGGAATGATTACTTCCCTGGGGAAAAACACCCAAGAGACGTTTGCCAGTGCCAGCCGAGGAGTTTCTGGTATTGATTTCATAAAATCCTTTGAGACTAAGGGACTACCGTGCACGATCGGCGGAGAGGTTAAAGACATCTGGCTCGATGAAATTCAGGCTATCCCTGCTCAGCGATTTTACAAGTTTTCCTCCCGAGGCCTCAGGCTAATGAGGAAGGCAACCCTTGAGGCTGCGGAGCTGGCACGCCTCGATGAAATAAAAGATCGTGAGAAAATCGGGGTTTCTCTCGGCTTCCATGGTGATAACCAATCTGTTGAAGATATTATGTTTCTCCACAGGTTCTATGACGGAAACGGCATGTGGGACATGAACGGCTTAATGAAGGCAGGAGGTTATTCCTCTCTCAATTTCTTGAGAAGAAAGCCTGATATTGGGACTTCTATCCTCTCGATACTCTTTGATTGCAAGGGACCGAATCTCTCCGTCGTGTCAGCATGTTCAGCGGGTTCTCAGGCCATTGGAGAGGCCTGTCGAATCATACAGGAAGGAAAATCAGATGTTATGATAGCCGGAGGCTGCGAATCCACCTTAAACTTTCTCGGATTCGTCGGTTTTGTACTCATAAAGGCACTTGCTGAAAGGTATACAGCGCCTCAGAAGGCATCACGCCCGTTTGATAGAAAGCGAAACGGTTTCGTGATGTCCGAAGGCGCCGGGGCACTTGTCCTGGAAGACTTGGACCATGCCCGATCGCGAGGTGTTCCCATATTGGGAGAGATTCTCGGATACGGGACCTCAGCGGATGCATACCGGATTACCGATATACACCCTAAAGGACTGGGAGCTATTTTCGCCATGCGCGGAGCCCTCGACGATGCCTCCCTTGCTCCCGAGGACATCGACTATATAAATGCCCACGGTACCTCAACATTACAGAATGACGTCATGGAAACACTTGCCATAAAGGAGGTGTTCGGAAAAAGGGCACAGGAGATTCCGGTTAGTTCCAATAAATCAATGCTCGGCCACGCCATTGCGGCGGCAGGCGCCATCGAGTGCATCTTAACGCTTGTTGGGATACAGCGTTCAATTATCCTTCCAACCATTAACTATGAATACCCCGATCCGAAGTGCGACCTCGATTATGTCCCCAATGAGGCGAGGATGAAAGAACATCGCAGAGCGATATCCAATTCTTTCGGTTTTGGTGGACAGAACGCATGTCTCTGTGTCGGCGGCTTTGATGGATGACCGCGTTGTCATAACCGGGGCCGGCATTGTCTGTTCTCTGGGCCGAAGTGCGCAGGAGATATGGGAAGCCTTACTCGCCGGGAGGCACGGCGTACGCCCGATAGAGGGATTTGACGCGCGGGGATTCGATTGTCGAGTCGCTGCTCAAGTACAAGACATCGATCCCTTTTCCTTGGGTATCAACCCCAGAGCTTCCCGGATCATGGATACTCCTGCATACATGCTGATGAAATGCACCACCGACGCCTTTCTTCAGGCTGGTCTTGAGACCACGTCTATCGCGCGTGAAGATATCGGTTTCTTTGCAGGTATGGGAATGGTTGATTATGATAGCGAAGACCTCCTTCCTGCTGTGCTGAAGTCATGGAATTCTGCCGGTGATTTCGATTATGATCTCTTCTATTCAGATGGGTACAAAGAGATCTACCCCTTGTGGCCCCTGTCTATGCTGAATAACATCAGTTTCTGCCAGGTGGCAATAAACCATGACATACGAGGTGAAAACGCGGTCTTCTCCCCTCACGCTGACGCTGGTGCGCAGGCCGTCGCGGAGGGAATGAAGACCGTCCTTGACAGAAAGTCGCAGGTTGTTCTTGCCGGCGGTGTCAGCGAGAAGCTCTCCCCTTTCAGTCTGGCGCGAGCTCACCTGTGCGGCGTGCTGAATACACAAGATAATCAGGACGAGATGCTCTGCCGACCTTTTTCTGTGCTGAGGAATGGTACTATTTTAGGTGAAGGCTGCGGTGTTCTCGCTTTGGAACTTCATTCATCTGCGGCCGAACGAGGGGTTCCCTGCCTTGCATCGCTTACAGGCTACGGTGCAGCGTGCGAGACTGACGGTCGTTTTTCGGGACCCTCGGCCATGGCTCTCGCCCGTTCCATGCAAGCAGCCCTTGACAGCGCGGGCATTAAGCCTTCAGATATCGATCTCATAATCGCTCATGGTGACGGTACTATTGCTGGTGACAATAACGAGAGCGAAGCGATTCATCAGGTCTTCTCAGGATGCTTTGACAAGGTGACGGTCTTCTCGTCAAAGGGGGCATTAGGGCATCTCCTTGCAGGCGCGCCTGTTGTGGATATGATATTAGCCATCTGGATGATCCGGACCGGTATTGTCCCCTCGACCCTAAACTCAGCGCCTTCAGAGGACACCATCCTTTTCAACCTCCTCCACGGACAATCTTCGCCATTACAGCCGAAGAGAATTCTGATCAACTGCCAGAGCTATGAAGGCCAATCTGCATCTTTGCTCTTAGAAGCCATCAGTTAGCCATGGAGGATGCGTGCGTTTTTTATTTTATGACTCAGTAACCAATATCAAGAAGGGGAAAACCATAACCGGAGTAAAGACCTTTTCCCTCTCGGAAGAATTCCTCAGGGGGCACTATAAAAAAGTCGCACTCATTCCCGGTGTAGTCATGATTGAAGCTATGGCACAGCTCCTCGGCTGGCTGATCATCCATTCCCACGATTTCCAGCTATCTGCTATCATGTCANNAGAACGTAACGATCACGCCGAACCTGCGGCCAGGGTTGAAAGCTGAAATCCGCGGAGAGATCATCTCCACATCCCGGAGAGATTCTCTCGGCGCAGCTGCGATGTACGTTGATGGTGCATTGATCGCGTCAATGAACCGCATCATTTATAGCCACGTCCACATGGTTGATCAGGATGAGCTCTCACAATTGTTCAGATATTACAGCGGCACAACAAACGGGGATATCTCGTGATCAATAAAAGAAAGAGAGTCGTTGTGACAGGACTGGGACTGGTTACTGCTCTGGGTCTTGACGTGGAAGAAAACTGGCAGAGAGTACTTGCGGGCACCTCCGGCATTGACAGGGTCGCACGACACTCTGCTGCGAAATCGCCCGTTCAAGGGGTCGGCGAGGTAAAGGGATCAGACTGGAAGAAGCTACAGGAAGAATTCAATGAAGTTGCGCCTGTGGAGCGTGAAAGGAGGACACTTTTTGCACTCTGGGCCGCGCAGCGTGCCCTCAGAGACGCAGGCGTCACGGATACGGGTACAGAGAGAGGCCGCTACGGCGTAGTCCTAGCAGCGGGTCTCGGGATAAACAGACTGGAGGATATCCAGAGGTGGATTGATACCGGGAAGCGCTTCGATTTCGTCCGATTCGGCAAGGATTACCAGAAGGTACATGGAGAATCCATCATGAGGAACAATTCCAACAGGCCTTCTGCGCTCATTGCAACAAGATTCGGCTTGCACGGGATGAACTGTACCGTTACGTCAGCATGTGCATCGGCTACGCAAGCCATAGGGATAGGATTCCGCGCGATTCGGCGAGGCGATGCCGACCTGATTGTTGTCGGAGGCTCGGATTCCATGCTCAACCCTGTGGGGCTCGTATTCTTTGTCTTGCTTGGCGCCGCATCTACCGCATCAGAGAATCTTCCCGCGTCATGCAGGCCTTTTGACAGAAAGCGGTCAGGGCTCGTTATGGGGGAAGGAGCTGGCATCGCGGTCATGGAAGAGGAGTCCCATGCTATCAAGAGAGGAGCAAGGATATATGGAGAAGTTGCAGGGTATGGATCATCACTCGATGCCTATCAGATAACGGCTCCGCATCCCCATGGGCGCGGTGCCGAGCATGCAATGAGGAGAGCCCTTCAGGATGGGGGTCTTTGCGCTAATGATATCGATTATATTAACGCTCACGGCACCAGTACGAAACTGAATGACGCCATGGAGACGATTGCGATCAAGAATGTCTTTCAGGAACATGCCCCCGGTATCGCTATCAGTTCCAGCAAGTCGATGATCGGACACTTGTTGGCAGCATCGGGAGGACCCGAATTCGTCTATACGATGTTGAGCATTCAGAGGGATGAAATACATCCTACAATAAACTTTACCAATCCGGATCCACGATGCGATCTCGACTATGTCCCGAATGTGAAACGGACAAAAACTGTGAGGGCAGCCCTCTCGAATTCGTTCGGCTTCGGCGGGCAGAATGCTTCAATCGTCGTAAAGAAATATCAAAGGGAGAGACCGTGCGCTTAGATCTATCTGGTAAAATCGCTCTTATTACCGGAGGCTCCCGGGGCATCGGACGGGAAACGAGCTTGCTTCTCTCTCAAGCCGGCGCACGGGTCATCATCAATTACAATCGATCAAAGGAAGAGGCAGAGCGTATCAGGGACGAAATGGTGAGACGGGCAGCTGAGGCCGAGATATTTCAGGCCGATATTGCAAAACCTCAGGAGGTCAAAGCGCTGTTCGAGCATATCTCGAAAACGTGTAAGAGGCTCGACATCCTCGTCAACAACGCCGGGGTCCTAAAGGACACCCTCTTATTGAGCATGGAACTTTCTGATTGGGACAAAGTGCACGATCTTAATTTGCGAGGGGCTTTCCTCTGCACCAAGTTTGCCGTGGAAATGATGCTGCCTCACCACTCGGGGAAGATTATCAACATAGCATCAATAGGCGCGATAAAGGGCGGCCGTGGACAGACCAATTATGCCGCAGCCAAGGGGGGCCTAATCTCCTTTACAAGAGCCTGTGCCGATGAGTTGTCAGGCAAAGGGATACAAGTGAATGCAATTTTGCCCGGAATGATCGTAACGGAGATGAGCAGCAGAGTGAGAAAAAGGGCGGGAGAGTCGATTCTCAAAAACATTCCCAGCGGAAGGTTCGGCGAGCCCATAGACGTTGCAAACTTAGTCGTGTTCCTTGCATCTGACAAGGCAGACTATATCACCGGACAGTCCATCGTGGTAGATGGAGGGCTGAGCATCTCATGATTCAGTTATACCAGGGGGTCGATATCGTCGAGATACCGAAGTTTACGAGCATCCTTTTGAGGAACGATACCTGCGTTTTGGACATTTTCACTGAACAGGAGAGGACGTACTGTCAGTCGAGGAAGGAACCTTACGTACACTTTGCTGGGCGCTTTGCCGCAAAGGAATCCTTTCTCAAGGCCCTTGGAAGAGGTTTTTCCGGACCCGGCATTGACCACATTTTTCAGGAAATTGAAGTCGTTGCAGACGGCTCCGGGAAGCCACAGCTTACCGTGACCGGCTGGGCCGCAAAACTAACGAAAAAACGGAAGATACAGCAGATGAGTGTTTCGATTTCACATTCAGCTGATTATGCCCTGGCATCAGTGATATTAGTTGGAGACCGATAACGAGGAACAGGACAAATGAGATATTTGCTGGTTGACCAAATTATTGAATGGAAGGCTGCAGAGCGGATCAAAGGCATAAAGAACGTAGCCATGAGCGAGGATTTTCTCGAATTCCATTTCCCGAAAAAACCGATCATGCCCGGTGTACTGTTGCTGGAGGCATTCGTNNGGGTACGTACCTGCAAATTTTACGGGTTTGCATTTCCCGGGGACCGGGTTGAGCTCGAGCTTCAGCTGAATCCTGACTCAACGCCCGAGAGGAAGGCATATACGGGAATAGGAAAGGTGGAGGGGAAGAAAAAAATTGCTGTGGATTTTGAAGGCGAGATCATACCCTGCCAAGAAATCGAAGACATCGCTGAGCAGAAGAGATTTTTTCAGATTTTGACAAGGGAGTAAGCGATACAGTGACGGAACGAGAAGTTGTCATAACAGGAATGGGTCTGATAACGCCCCTTGGCAAAGGGGTTGAGGAAAACTGGGAAAACATGAAGGCGATGAAGACCGGCATCGCCCATTATCCCCAAGACAACGTGCCAGAATTCCTGCAGTATATGGGCAAAGTAGGGGAACTCGACACTGCCGGAAGCTTCCCCCACAAGCTCTCGGGTCAGATGAAATTTCTTAACCGAGGTTCTCTACTCGGACTCGTTGCCGCGCGGGAAGCACTATACGGATCTCAAATAATTCTAACGGATGTACCGCCAAGTCGAAGGGCGTTGTATATCGCCTCAGGCGATACGACTCAAGTCGGTTACGATTTTTTGTATCCTTCCATAAAGGACGGAACCCATGGCAAATGGCGGGAGATGGACTTCGAACAGTTGAACCTGTCCACCCTTGACAAGGTTAATCCTTTTTTTCTCCTCCAGTCTATTAACAACAACCTCTTCAGCTTCCTCTCGGCGTTCCTGGAGTTCATGGGTTCCAATACCAGCCTCGCGAGCCACTCTCCATGCGGAGGCAATGCACTGGAACTGGCTTGCAGAAGCATCAGGCAAGGCAAGGCTGATGTAGCGATGGCGGTTGGTTGCGGCAACTGGATTACGGAGATACCCCTGTATGAAATGGACGAATTGGGAATACTTTCTCAATGCAGAAACGGCATACGTTCATTCAGGCCATTTGATAGGAAAAGGGACGGCTTTATCCCTGGAGAGGGTGGAGCAGCGATCTTTCTAGAAGCGTCAGAAATAGCACAACACAGGGGAGCAAACATTTTGGCAAAGGTAAAGGGATTCGGAAACGGCATCGAATTTTCCCACGGTCGGGGGCTAAGCGTTCCTGGGAAGGTGACCACACGGGCTATTTTGTCGGCCATGGCGGACGCAGGGTCTGACCTCACCGATCTTGCTTTTATCTGCTCCCATGGGAGCGGCTCTCAAAAGGGTGACCGGTCCGAGATGAGGTCGGTTTCGGAGATACTGAAGACTGATAATGCTGATCTCCCCATCTGCGGCATGAAGTCATATACCGGTCATCTCGGTGCAGCAAGTGACATTGCCGAGGTTATCTTTTGCATCAAGGCAATAACCAATAAGATTCTGCCCGCTACACTGAATTTTACTGAAACCGAAAAGGAGTTTGCCGACTTGAGGATCTCAGGGGCTCACCAGCGGACGGAAAAAGACCATTTCTTATCGGTTAGCTATGGCTTTTGCGGTCAGTCATCTTCTGTAGTGGTTCATGTTGGACGGTGAATACTGTCGTTTCAGAATCGCTGAAGCAGGCGAAAAAGATCCGGAGAAAAAAGGGTAAGGTAACCCAGGTCCTGGAATATACGGCTGTGCGCGCTCTCCTTGTTCTTGCGGGAGTGACCCCCCTGACCGTCCTTCATATTATCAGCAGTTTTCTGGGAAACCTTTTTTTTCTCCTGGTGCCAAAGCGCCGCACCATCGCCATCGAAAATCTGAAAAGCGCCTTTGCCGGAGAAAAAAGTGATGAGGAACTCAGGACAATCGCACGCCGAAGCTTCATGTCCTTCTTCCAAACGTTTTTGGAGATCAGAAAGTTACAGCACTTCTTCAAGGCCTCAAATGCTTTTCAGCAACTGACCGAGCTATCGGCACAAGACCTGGATAAGATCTTTCAAAAAGCAAAGAAGATACATGATGAATCCGGAGGCTGTATCTTTGTTACCCCCCACATCGGCAACTGGGAGCTTCTACCGCAACTGAGTTCAGTCATCGGCATACCTTTGGTTGTGGTGGTGCGACCGCTGGACAACCCTTACCTCGAAAAATTAATCTATAAGGATCGCTCGGAGAGCGGTCAACTCATTATCCCGAAAAAAAATGCTCTCTTTGTCCTCCAGAAAACCCTTCAACAGGGAAAATCCATAGGTCTGCTTCCCGATCAGAGCACGATGCAGGGCATTTCGGTGGATTTCTTCGGGCGAACAGCGACCACGACTCCCGTTCCCGCTCTCCTTTCCACTATGTACCAAAGACCGATTGTCGTTGTTGCATGTTGTAGAAACGCGGACTTCTCCGGGTTTGAGGGCATCGTTTCCGACCCGATATGGCCTGAACAATATACGAGTGAAAAGGAGGAGATATACCGCTTAACAAAAGAGATGAACAAAAAGATGGAATCAGTTATCCGTAGATACCCTGAACAATACCTCTGGATGCACAATCGTTGGAAATCCTACAAAAACAAAAAAGGGGTGTTCGCGTGAAGAGGAGATTCCCGCGGACCGAATTGATCTCGGTAATTCTTATCTTCTTGCATGGATGCGCTCATTCGGACCTTTCAGCCGAGCGATCTAGCCCACCACAGGTGCCAGAGAAAAGGGTGACACAAAACCTTCCCCTGCCTGGTGATTTAGAGGACAAGGTGCTTGCCCTGAATCCAGATTCCATAAGAGAGAAGGACGTTACCGAGGTGCTGTCCCGGTGCCCGGCGCCAAGAATCATTGCGCTAAACGGGAGCATACCCTTTATCACCATGGAATCTTTTTCGAAGTTCCTCATCTTGATGGGTTATCCCGAAGAAAGCGTCCGCAATCCGAGGACTGGTTTTTATTCCTACAGCAGCTATATGAGCAGTAGGAATCTCGCCGGTTTGATTGCGTGGCACTATGAGAAAGAAGGGATGATGCCCATAGTAGTGGGCCACAGTCAGGGCGGGATGCTCTCGATAAAGGTTCTCTATGAATTTTCGGGCGCTTTCCACAACAAAATTGCCGTATGGAATCCCTATCGGAATAAACCCGAGGATCGGTACACCTTATGGGATCCCCTCACCGATACCGAGAGGCCCGTTGTAGGCCTCAGGCTAGGATATGCCTCTGCTATAGCAACTGGACGATTGATGCGTATTGTCCTCGGTCAATGGAATATGCTGGCCAGATTGAGGAAAATACCGGATACGGTAGAAGAATTCACAGGATACCATATAGAAAACGATTTGATCGGCGGCGACTTTCCTGGCTCGGGGCAGTCATATTATCCGCTTGGGACTGCTATTGTGCATAACGTGAACCTCCCTCCTGAATACAGTCATATAACAATCCCTTTGACCGAAGATCTTGCGAAGGATCCCGAAACCAGGGAATGGATTAGTTTCTATGCTTCTCCCACCGAACATGCTCCCTTGACCACCGCCCTTCGAGGAAAAAGTGATAACATCCTTTTTGCAGCCGATATCTGGCACAGTATCAAGAAATACTGGTGCATTGAATTGCAGAGGCTGATCCGCGCTCGAAGGGCTATGAACAAGGTTTTTTCAACGTATGGCGGGTAAGTTAAATATCTTCCAGAAGACGCTGCTCCAATGGAATACAATGTATCCTTACAATGCCGTTCATCTCGTCAGGGTCCCACTGCATCTCGATAAAGTACGCCTCACTCATAGCATAAACAGCCAATTGGAAAACTGCGGCCTGACCGGCCTGTCCATAGACGACAGAAAGGGCGCCTTTCATTATTACGGAGGACCTGCCCTCAGCGAAATAAAAGTCGTTCAAGGAGAAAAAGATCCACGTGCTGTACTCCGGGAAGAAACCGAGGAGCAATTGAATATGCCGTTCACCGGAAAAGCGCCCATGAATCCGTTCAGGTTCTTTGCAGTCCAGGAGGAAAATGCCTTTTATCTCGGCCTTGTATATTTCCATGTCATCGCAGGGGCAGAATCTATCGTTTTCCTCCTGAAACGCATCGTAAATAGCTACATGGACAAAGACGCACCCGGCCTTTCTCTGCCTCTTAGTCTCTATCCAAGGGGTTATTTTCATCACTTTAAGATTAAACCGAAACCCTTGCTCGGGTGGCTTTCTACCTTGCCCTCTTTCATATCAGAACTGCGAAAATCCTTCAGGCCACCCTATACGGACAGGGGAGACCAGAGTGTCGGCGTTTCTTTTTTTTCCCTCGAACCCGACCGTTTCCATGCCTTGGTCAGATCGGGGAAACGTTGGGGGGTAACCCTGAATGATATTTTTCTTGCGCTCCTTCTGAAGGCAATTTCTCCCTTTGCTCAGGATCGTAAGCACGCATCACGGCGGAAGATGATCTCTGTTGCATCAATCGTGAACATTCGAAGGGATTTGGATCTGGATATGCAAACAATTTTTGGGGTTTTCTTAGGCTCATTCATCGTTTCCCATGCTGTTCCGGAGGGAATTCGTATCGAGGATCTCGTGCGAGACATACACCGTCAGACCGACAGGATAAAAAAGTACCAACTGTATATAAGAACAACCATAGGGCTTGCTCTTGCACAGCTACTTATTCCCCTTTTCTCGCCCCTTCGCCAGAGATCGTTTTATCCTAAGTATTATCCTCTCTGGGCAGGCATAACCAACATCAATCTGAATGTACTCTGGAAGCATGGAGATGAGGACATAGGCGTGGATTACTTCAGGGCTGTTTCCACAGGCCCTGTCTCCCCCCTCGTATTCTCGATCACCACGGTGAACGATGTGCTGAATATCGGAGTTAGCTTCAAAACATCCGTGTTTTCACAAGAAGATGTGGATAAGGTCATAGCAACTTTTTTAAATTCCATAGATACCCTGCGAGTTTCTGCATGAAAACAAATCTGCGCCTAATGTTTTTCGCGCTGCTATGCTTGGCATTTTTTTCCGGTTGCGCGACCACGCACTACACTTATGTCGAAGCCCTGTATACCCAGAATGTTACAAACGGGACAGTGCTGCAGAACTTTTCCCTGGACCCGCTGATCGAAGATCAAATACTCGCGCTGGACCCTGAACACATCTCGGAGAAGGATATAAAAGAAGTCTTATCCCATGCACCTGCGCCAAGGATAATAAATATCCATGGGGGTATCTTTCCGGTCTATTTGGCAATGAAGTCTTTTTCCAAATTCCTCATTGGCATGGGCTATCCGGAAACAAAGATCCGAAACCCCAAAAATGGAGATTACTCATACAGTTGTTACGACAGCAGCGAGATGATTGCCGGTTCCATAGCCTGGTATTATGAAAAAGAGGGTATGCGCCCCATGATGGTGGGCCACAGCCAAGGGGGGATGCAGGCGGTAAAAGTCCTCCATGACCTGGCGGGCACGTTCGGGAAAGATATCCCTGTCTGGAACCCTCTTACGGGGCAATCAGAAAAGCGGTATTCGATAATCGATCCCCTTACCGGTTGTGAGTTGCCTGTTACCGGAGTGCAGCTTTCTTACGCAACTGCTGTGGGAGCCGGGGGCCTCACGAGATTACTTCCCAATCAGTGGAGTATGCTCGGTAAACTCAGGAGTATACCCGACAGTGTAGAGGAATTTACCGGGTTTTACATCGGTCTGGATTTTCTCGGCGGCGATCTCTTGGGATTCGGCCCTTCAAATAAATATGAGCCAACGGGTACCGCAAAAGTCCGGAATGTGAGATTGCCAGCCGGATTCGCCCATACAACTGTTCCTGCGACAAAGCATCTGGCAGAAAGCCAGGAGATAAGGGACTGGATAAACAATTACCAACCGACAGAGGAGCCGAAGGTGACCGTCACTTTTCAATCATCAAGCACGAATATCCTCTGGGCAGCAGATGTCTGGCATAGCATTAAGAAACAGTGGTGCCTTGAAGTGCAGTCGCTGATACGTGCCAAACGGGCTCTGAAGCATGTCGATTGACACGGGATTGTTACGACAGTACTTGGTTTTGGGATCAGCCTTTCTTTACTGGACCGGGGTTATTGTCCAGGCCTACCGTCTTCGCAGGCATATCGGCCGGTCTCCAAACATCCGGCCCAGAGGCTTACGGGAAAAGTTTTTGTGGGCTGGATGGCTTCTTGTCATAGCAGGATGGATAGGACAACCTTTAATCATCAGACATTGTGCTTGTGGAACGCTGTTCTCCTTGATAAGATTCCTTTTTCATCCCTTAGGAATTTTCCTCGGTATCCTGTTGGCCCTGTGTGGCCACATAGGCACGCTGTGGTGCTATTCAGCGCTCGGAGATTCCTGGCGGATAGGAATTAACAAGGGTGAGAGGACCACACTGGTAACAAACGGGCCTTACGGACTCGTGAGACATCCTATATACCTCTTTCAGATGATGATCCTCATTGGGATGCTCTTTTTCCTGCCCACTCTTTTTTCATTCGTGATTCTCCTCATCCACTTCACGTGCACAATCATAAAGGCATCGGACGAGGAGGCTTACCTTATGGCTATTCATGGAATCGCATATCGTGTTTATCTTTCTGGGACGGGCCGACTGTTTCCCAATTGGAAAAGTGTACGGCGCATTTTCTGCAGAACCTAACACTACGAGATCTATCAAGAGACGGCTCAAAAAGATGGTATAATTTAAGGTAAGCGAGCCTACGAGGAAAAGGGGGGAATATGGAAAAGGAGCGATGTTCGGAAACACCGGGCGGAGGCGATCTCATCGGCATGGAGGTGAAAATACGCTCTGCCACAGAGGAAGACATGTCTTTCATCGAGAAGGAACTGAAGAAAAACAATATCGATGCAGACTACCTCGATTACCGTGAGTTTGTCGTTGCTACAGAGAACAGTGATCGTATTGGTTTCGGCAGACTAACAAAGACAGGAGAATCCTATCAGATCGGCTGTGTTGTCGTCATCGCGGATAAGAGGAGGCATGGAATAGGTTCATCGATCGTCAAGCATTTGATCGATTACTCGCCGGTGAATCTCGTTTACATCCCGACGGACTTGGCAGATTATTTCAAGAAAGCGGGCTTTCTGGAGATGAAGGAGAGCTCAAAAGAACTCCTTGATGCGCTTGACAAAACCGACAGGATGAGGGGTAAACCAAATACCATGATTATGGTCTACGAAAAGCCGAGGCCCGGAAGCGCGTTATCACCGTAACGATCCACGCCTTCCGGTGAGAACCACATCGAGACTCGCTGCCCTCGATATGAAAACAGAGTTGCTGAACAAGGAGGCACAGCCGCATGAACCCAAAGGAAAAGATCAAGGAAATCCTCAGAAAATTAATAAAAGAGTATCCCCGACCTAAGACCGCCCTCACCTTCAAGACACCTTTTGAACTTCTCGTTGCTACTATTCTTTCAGCACAAACAACAGATGTGCATGTCAATAAAGTTACGGAGTCACTGTTTAAGAAATACAAGTCCGCAAAAGATTACGCCGAAGTCCCGCTGGATGTATTGAGAAAAGATATCAGCTCCATCAACTTTTATAATAACAAGGCTAAACATATTCAGGCCTCTGCAAAGATGCTTATCGAACGGTTTAATGCAACGGTCCCAAAAACCATGGACGAGCTCACAAGCCTGCCAGGTGTTGCTCGAAAGACGGCTAACATCGTCCTATCAGATGTTTACGGCGTATACGAAGGCATTGCTGTAGATACCCATGTGAAGCGCCTTTCCTTAAGGCTCGGGCTGACGAATCATGATGACCCGGTGAAGATAGAGAAGGATTTGATGGAGATCACCCCAAAAGGAGAATGGGGAAATCTGAGCCATCTTCTGATATTACATGGCAGGAAGATATGTCAGGCCAAGAACCCAAGGCATCAGGAGTGTGTCCTGTATGATATATGCCCGTCGAGGAATATATAACGGACGCGCCCTGAAATCCAGGAGGCTGCTATGATTAAAAGATTACTCAGAACGGATAATGATATTTCGAGTTTTGTGCTTCGTGTCTCGCTGGGGTTTGTTTTTTTCCTCACGGAGCTCAGAAGGTCTTCGGCTGGTTCGGCGGTTCCGGTTTCAGTGGGACTATGGAATCATTCACCGGAAACATGGGGATTCCTGCTTTCTTCGCGATCCTGGCTATATTAGCTGAATCCCTCGGAGCAGTGGCGTTGCTTTCAGGATTTCTGACCAGGGTAGAAGCGGCCCTCGGACCTGCCTGCAACATGGCAGTAGCCGTATTTATGGTACATCTTAAGAACGGATTCTTCATGAACCGGTTCGGTAAACAACAAGGAGAGGTTTTGAATACCACAGCCTGGTTGTAGCCATCACCATCGCATTGATGATCAAAGCTGGTGGCCGGTGGTCTCTTGATCGTCTGTTCTCGGAAAAACAATCAACAATCCGACGCCAAGAGAGCAAAGCGTGATGTGCGTCGATCCGGCCAACGCCCTAGTCGACAAAGGAGGCAACGGGTACTTCCGGACAGAAGGCACGCACGTCATGGCACCCCGAAACGTGCCGCAAGTCCCGGTCAGCTGTCGCCGATGGTTAATAACTCTGCGGGAAAAGAGCGGTGCTGCCGGTAAATCAAGCGCGTCTTGCTTTCACTCCTGCCAACTAATCCGCTGCAAATCTCCCGCTTGTTCGAACAATGCAATAAAGACGACACGGTCTTTTATCGAGCAACCCTTACGCCAACTACTGGTTTATGCAAGGTGGAGAACAAGAGATTGTTTCTGGAGCGGAATTCCCTTGGAATCATTATTGTCTCTACATCCACCATGGCGCTCCCTATCTCCTCCAAAGCAATGTATAGTGAATTCCAAAAGAGCAGCAAAGCATCGAGTCATAAAAAGCACACCGAGGTCATTTTCTTCTCAACTTTTTCAGTCCCTTCAGTATTCCTCCGGTAACAGTCTTCGATCTCAGTTCTAGATCAATCTGTCCCACATCCTCCATCACTCTGCCCTTCTCTACCGCGATCGAGGAAGATTTTCGCATAGAAAGTATCTGGCTTGGATACACACTCCTGTGTCCTGTCATCAGAAAGCTGATGACGCAAGAAACAGCAGCATAGGGACTTATCGTGGCCCCAAAGAGTTCTATGGCCATAATACTTGCAGAAATGGGTGTATTTGCTGCACCTGCAAGAAGGCTTACCATTCCTATAGCGGCAAACATGGCAGGATCAAGTCCCAAGATACTGCCGAATGCACTGCCAGATGAGGCCCCAATAAAAAAGATCGGGGTGACAATCCCTCCGCTTCCGCCAAAATTAAGAGTGACCGAGGTGAAAAGCATCTTGAGCAGGAAAGCCGATGTGGGTGTATGTTGCCCTCCCAGAGCGCCTTGGATGGTGTCCAGTCCGAGGCCGAGATAACGAGTAGAAACGAGAAGCGAGAGGAGGACGAGAAAAGCGCCGCCCAACAATCCCTTATAGGACATCGCCAGCTTTATCCTCTGACTCACCTTCTTGAAATATTTGAGCATTTCGATAAAGAGAAAAGAGCAAAGACCAAAAAACACTCCGCTTATGCATACTTTTACAAAAAAGAAGCTGCTGAATACGGGCACAATTTTCAACGGCTCATAAAAATAGGTGATTCCCAGGAGTGATGAAACGTGGAAACCGACGATGCCTGCAACGAATGAGGGAAGGAGCACATCGTAGAGCAGACCTCCTACAAAGAGCACTTCGACTCCAAAAATAGCGCCCGCAATTGGAGTCCCAAATACCGTTGCGAATCCTGCGCTGATCCCGCAGATCACCAATTTTCTCCGATCCGAGTCATCGAACCTGAGGAGATCAGAAAGCATAGATGAAAGGCCAGCTCCTATCTGCGCGCAGGGTCCTTCTTTGCCGGCAGACCCCCCCAGCGCAATGGTAATTATTGTAGCGACGAGCTTTACAGGAACGACCATCGGATTTATTTTCCCGGCTCGCTTATGCACCGCCTCTATAACCTTCTCCGTTCCGTGTCCTTCGGCTTCAGGGGCGAAATACCTTACAATAATCACACTGAGGAAGAATGCCAACGGCATCAACAGATAATAATATTTGTAGGCGCTCGCCAAGGTAATGCCATACACAAGAGCTTTGAGAAAGGCAGCGGTAGACACCCCAACGATGACGCCCACACTCGCGGCAAGAAGGACCCATTTCACTACGCTCACGAACAGGACAGAGCTTTCCAAAATCCTCTTTTTCATTTGTATGACCTATTCCAAACATCTCTGGAATCCATCATAAATCTTTTCCTCGCTTGCTTCGTCATGCCGTCCTAGCACACTTGCCCACGAAACCCGACATCATCAAGTAATACTCATACGGCCCTCGCATTGTCGAAGCAGAAAACCTCATATATGTATCCTTTTATGGGCTATCCTAACATGATTTCAGGGTGTAACCTACACCAACCCGATTCTTTTGTAAGTCAGAAGTACAGGACTGAAGCACATCTCGATGCATGTATGTTAGCGACGGCAGCATGTCATTAGGATTATCTTGGAATGTTTCTACCCTGCAAGCTGCCCCCAAAGTTCACAGTTCACACTCTTTGGAGCCACCTAAGTTAACGAGCTAACAAAAAAGAAAACAGCAAAGATCCTAACCCAACAATGCTCAACAACTCCAAACCCTCACTTACCTTCCCGCATTCCAGTCTTCCTCCCGATAGCCTTCACGACTTCCTCGGTGGTTACCACCGTAGCCTGCATAGGAAGGATCTTATCTGTCAACACGCGTTGTACCTCTTTATCCCTGTCGGCACAGGCATCGGAGACGACTAACAGTTTGTAGTCCATATCAGCAGCCCGACGTACTGTGGAAAGGACCACGCCACTTGTAGCAATGCCAAATAATACGAGCGTATCGATATTTTTAGCGCGTAAGATCGTTTCGAGATCGGTTGAGTTGAAGGCTCCCACACGGCGCTTGGTGACCACTATGTCGCCCGGCTGAGCTGCGACCTTGGGATGTATCTCGGCTCCCGGGGTGCCTTCTCGCAAGCGTCCGGATTCTTTGAGGCTGCTAAAAAGCTTGTTCCGCGGACTGATCTCGGGGAAGCCCTCTCGAAACCGCACGACGATATAGATGACAGGCAAACCGGCTTGGCGCGCTTCCTTGAGGATAACGCCAGCCTTCTCCAGAAGAGGCATCTGTTCCTTCTCCGGAAGCATACCTACAATGTCATTTTGGTAGTCCATAATCAGCACTGCAGTCCTGCCATTGTCAAGCGCAAGTTTGTCCGGCGTTTGAACCTTCATACCCTCTTGTTTGTCAACAGCGAGAAGCTGTGTGGCCGATAAAGTCAAGAACGCAGCCAATAGAGCTGTCGTCAATGAGATTCTGATGATGCACATGGATCTGTCCTCCTCTTATTTGAGAGATCAAGAATACCTTCCGCTTTCTCCGTCTCTTCCCGGCTTTCTGAGACAACTGAATTCTCATGATCAAAGCATTCCTCCAAAAAACTATTAGGGAGATATTACTGTTCACTATTTTTCTTTTTCTCTTGGAAAAGAAAATAGCATCTCTATTTCTTTACAAGATTGTGCATTTTATTTCGAATAGTAGTTGACACTGCAGAAAAGTTTTCTGCCAATCGCACTCATTACTTGATATCATATCATTACAAAAGCAATGCTATTATATGGCAGAATGTACCAAAGAAGCTCTGTCAAGGTTATGAATAGTGAAGTGCAATGGAAAACCTTTACATGGTCAAGGCAATAGGAAAGGACAACAAATCAAGGGAGGTCCCGCCGTCGGCTAAGGCGCATTCGGCAATACCTTGCCTTTCCATTTTGGCCTTGATTGTGGGAGAAATAACGTTTTCACCATAATATATAACCCAAGGTTCCTGCCGAACCAAAGTACAATGAGAATACAGGTCTCATAATAGACCATGCACATTCCTCCTGTCATTAAATGGTAGGTGTCCCCATTTACTCATTGAATTTACTTATTTACGACCCTTCGCTATCAGAAAATTGCTTAGCGATTGCCTGGAAGGTAACGTGCATCTCGCTAAAAGCATCAATAAGTTGGGGATCGAATTGCGTGCCTCGACAGGCTAGAATGACCTCCACAGCCTCTTTGTGGGAAATGCCTCTTCTGTATGGACGGCCCGATATCAGAGCGTCATACACATCGGCTAACGCCATAATTCTGCCGGACAGAGGAATCTCCTGCCCTTTGAGTCCATTAGGGTATCCTGTCCCATCCCAGTGCTCGTGATGAGAGAAAGCCATTTCTTCTGCGAACCTTAGAAAAGATGTATTCCCAAGTTTACCCTGCACTGCCTCGATAACTCTTTTGCCATAGTGAGTGTGTTTCTTCATCTCTTCGAACTCATCGGGGGTTAGTCGATCGGGCTTAAGCAGGATGTGGTCCGGCACGCCTACTTTTCCAAGGTCATGAAGTGGTGCTGACATAAAGAGATGCTCAATGAAGTCTTTATTGACAGTGTCTGCAAAAGCCGGTTTATTGCTAATCTGTTCGGCGAGCGCCTTTACGTAGCTACGTGTTCGTCTGATGTGCCCCCCGGTTTCGGGATCTCGAGTCTCCGTGATGTTCGCGATAGCTTCCAGCAGTGCCTCTTGCGTGGCTAACTGTTGCTTCGTTTTCTCCTTGAGCCTGCGTTCCTCCCGCCAGAAGTCGAGAAGCGATAAGAAGGAGAAATTTGAGACATATGCCAGCACCGGGTAAAGCGGTGAGACATATATTCCGTTTCGAAAGAGGCCAATGGTCAGGATGAGTACGAACGACGTAAAGAGGAAGAAGAATCCGACATTGGCAAGTGCTTTGCATCTAGCAAAAAGAATTGTTGAAAACAACCCGAAAAACACGATGGCGATAAGCTCATAGAAACTTGCCGCTTTGGGTCGCATAAGAAAATCACCTCGCAAAATGGCATCAATGATGTTTGCGTGCACCTCTACGCCAGCCATTGTTGGGTCAGTCGGCGTAGCACGGCTATCCATTAAACCAGGCGCTGTAGCTCCAATGAGTACGATATGGCCTTCTATCTCCCGAGGTTCAATCACTCCATTCAAAATGTCAAAAGCCGAAATATGTCGATAGGTTCCGCTTCGGCCCTGAAATGGAATCAAGAAGGATCCTTTGCGTTCAAGGGGGATCTCAACGCTATCCATGGAGAGACTTTCTGTCCCTGCTTTGCCGATCGACAGGACCAATTGGTCAGGCTTAACTGCTAAAAGAACTACTGCTAACGAGAAATTGGCATAAAATCGATCGCCATATTCCATCATGAGGGGGACTCTACGAATAACTCCGTCGTGATCGGGTTGTATATTGATAAAGCCAGAAGCTGAAGATGCTTCCGCAAGCGGCTCATATTGGCAGTCGACAGAGGAAGGTTTGAAAAGACCGTTTGCAGAATCTGACACTCCGTCTTCCTTCCTGACCAATATGCTGACAGGATGAAGTGTGCATCTCTTTGCAATACTCTCTCCAAATAAAAACTCGTATCCGAGTGCCACCGGGCCTTTTTTAATCGCCTCTGCCAGCAGCGCGTCGTTGTCGATATACCGCCGGGGAACCCCCGCAAGGTCAACCGCATAGTTGAAATCTGCCAAAATCGTTTTTTGCATATTGCCCAGCGAACTCCTGTCGGGTTCGGCAAACAGGATATCAACTCCGACCGCCAGGGCTCCCATTTCGTGTAATTTGTTTATCAATTGTGCCATTCGGTATCGAGGCCATGGCCATTGCCCATATTGTGAAAGGCTTTTTACATCTATATCAGTAATTACGATACTGTTTGATGCGGCGCGTCCGGAGCGTGATTTGAGCAGAGTATCGTATAATTTAAGATCAAGCGTTGAAAGAAGAACAGGCTGAAACAGATACAAGAAGATTACAGCACATGTCAATGCAACCCCACCAAGGATAACGGGCGTGTGGTCCTTGATTTTTTTTAACGACAGGACATGCGAAGATAGTCGCCGTAGAACTTTCATTATGGCGGGATTATTTTACTACAACTTCAACTCTGCGATTGCGCGGTTCTCTCACGTTGTCCCCCGTTGGAATAAGAGGTTCACGCTTTCCGAAATAGCTGAGTTCTATCTGACTGGAATGAATGCCGTAAGCGACAAGGGTATCCCTGACAGCTTCGGCGCGAGCGAAAGACAGTTTCATATTGTACTCATCGCTCCCGGTTGTATCTGTATGACCTATTATGCTTATTTCATAAAATGCTCTGTTATTGGCTATCGACAGGACTTCAGGAATGCGAGCCTTTGATTCGGCAGTCAGTTCCGTTGTGTCGTAAAAGAAATAGAAAAGAAAACTGACCGGAGCCGGAGGGAGGGCTTTGATGGAATCAGAAAACAGCGAATTAATTTGTCTTTCGTCAATCTTAATAGGATCGGACGGGCTGTTCTCAGATCCGGTGACCTCTGTCATCATGTTTGCAGCGGTAAGAGTTCTGGAACCGGCCTTGGTGGTAACAGTTATTTGNNGGAAGAGCTCTGGAACCGCCCTTGGTGGTAACCGTTATTTGGCCGACCTTGCCATCAGCATCTTGAACAAGAACAACGGTATCCTTCACTGTAACAACGGTAGCGGTATCCTTTACAGTGGCACAGCCTGACATAATCAGCAGGGGCAGGAAAACAAAAGGAGCTGCAATACATCTCACCGCATTTACTGTTGGACGATAAAGAATTTGGAGCATTTAGTCTTCATTAACCTTAACATGGTATGTAGTGCCACGGACACCAATTGTAGATCTGGGGGTCTCGAGGATGACTGACTCTGGAGACAGCTTCGTCATCTTTCCTGAAACAAATGAGGCAGTCCCTTTTGTCAGCTTATTAATCATTGAAAATTGCCTCTGCGCGGGCTGAAAGACAAACTTCTTTAACTCCAAACGAGAGTTCGGTCCAATGCTTATTCTCGAGTTGTCTTTGAAAATAATGCCGACCGCGCCGTCCGCACCCGTCTTAACGGTGTCATTCTGGTAAACAGGCGTACCATTTTCAGCTTTTACGATGTTTCCGTTCCGCTCTATGAGAACATCGCCCTTTTTCATTCTCAGGCTACCCGCAGATTCTTCTGAAGCATCGACAACAGTTGTAAGGAAAATAACAAAAAGAAACAGCAGGAAAAATATCTTGCGCATAGAAACCTCCATTGCTCGTACCCCAAGCAACGACGCTCAGGATTGTTTGTGGTACCAATTGGTACCTGTTTTACTTATATTCCTCCCCGATGTCTGACAGAAAGGTGCGCTTTCTGCTGGCACTTGCTTAACTTGAGCAAGTTCTCCGACAAGGCTATTGGGAGAGCTTTGAGGTATAGCCATTGTCATTGCCTCCCTTCTGACGAATTCTCAGGACGTTTATCTTCAGGTCTCTTTATTCTTATCGGCTTTTTCAGCGTAAAGCTTTAATTAACTGATCAAGCAGATCTCGCCGGCAGTTTGGCGGCAAACAATCTTAATAAGAAGGTAAATGACACATAGCAAACCTATATATAACGTCGATAAATCCTTCGAACCCCTTGAAGATGCACATTAAATGAAATTTGAACACCCCGTCAGTGAGCTACAACCGGATATTTTGCTATCACTTGCCGCACTTGAGGGCCCTCCGGTACAGAGGATCAGCACTTCTGACTTACATACATGGACACACTTGAGGTTGCTGCCAAGTAACGCTTTGAAAAACGGATCAGTCAATTGCAATGAAGGGCTTTCTGTAATAAGATTATCATAAGATGGCCATCAGAAGGATTTCATTTATCGAAGCTGGTTCACCCGGGCTGCATATCTTCAGTAAATTTCCCATACCGCGGCTTGGTGCTGTTTTGCTTTCTACCATTCTAAGGAAGAGGGGATACGACGTAAAAGCATTTATTGAGGACGTTGTCACGCCTGACTGGTCATTCATTGAGAGCTCTGACATCGTCTGCATCTCGACTATTACGTCTACAGCAATAAAGGCATACAGAATAGCCAAACGGCTAAAGACCCTGGGTATCCCGGTGATTATGGGTGGGGCTCATCCCACTTTTCTGCCTGATGAAGGCCTGGAATATGCCGACTTTATTATACGCGGGGAAGGAAAGCATTCCCTTGTAGAACTGCTTGAGCATATGGAAAAGGGGACCCCAGCCTTAACGGGCATCAAAGGTCTTTCATACAGGGACAGGGGCGGACGGAATGTCCATAACCCTTCCAGGGAGTTCATTAAGAATCTTGACAGCCTCCCCGATCCTGACTTCTCCCTTGTCCATAACTGGAGCCCGTCAAATATCTATCCTGTTGCGACGTCGAGGGGCTGCCCCAATGACTACAAGTTCTGCTCAGTCATAAGGATGTTCGGTAGAAGCTATCGCTTCAAATCCGTTGAGAGTACGCTAAAGGAGTTGAACCATGTGACATCAGTATCAAAAGCGACCAAATTCATTGTTGACGACAACTTTGCAGGCGACAAGAACAGAACTAAGGAAATTCTTAGGGGAATGATTGCAGAGGGAATAAAGACTCGGTGGTCTGCCCAGGTGAGAACAGAAGTTGCAAGGGACCCAGAACTCCTCCGCCTGATGACTGACTCGGGCTGCCATACGTTATGTTATACATCGGCTTTGAATCCATCAATTCCGAAACTCTTAAGGTCTATAATAAAAAACAGGATCGGGCGGATATCATTTCCTGTATCCGGAAGGTCAGAGATCACGGGATTCATATCCACGGAATGTTCGTCTTAGGGGCTGACACCGACGATATAGGAACTATCCGTGAGACTGCTAATTTCGCGACAGGCCTTGGGATAGATACGGTACAGTTCGTCATTCTTACTCCACTGCCGGGAACATCGCTCTTCCACGATATAATGCAGGGAGGAAGACTTC
>DMNE01000472.1:0-2506 GCA_003453735.1 Nitrospiraceae bacterium
ACTTCGTAGGCGAGTTTCTTTCTTCCCCAGGCATCGGCTTTCAGGATCTCTCCTCCTGAATTCGTTATGAGGTCTTTGATCTTGCCGGTGGTGGTTTCGATCTCTTCATCAGAAAGGGATGCATTGAGAATCACGATGTTTTCGTAGGTATTCATTAATACCTCCTTATGGATATACCGGCTCAACCGGTCCGATGGGAGTCAACGACCCGCCATGCGAAATAGCCCTCACCCAAGGAATGAGAGCAAGGAGTTGTGGCTATTCCCGAAAAGTCAGGGACTGTTCGGGCAATCTAGAAACTGTTATTTATACCACAGGAAACAGAAGAAAATCAATTACTTTATGCACATCGGGTTTACGACCTGATTATCGGTAGAATTGACAAAGACGGCTGAATGCCCTATAATTCTGGTAGCTCATAGAGCTACCAGAATAGTCAGCAAGGAGGGGCATATGCCAGAATCCCTAGCAGAGCTGGAAGGCAGGCGGGAGAAGCTTTATGCAAAAATGAGAGCACTCGGTGATTTCAGGCGGGGCAGCATATCGGTGAATTATCGCAAGTGCGGTAAGCCGAATTGCCAGTGTGCACAAGAGGGGCATCCCGGTCATGGGCCACGATATCTGTGGTCAACGACTATTAAAGGAAAAAGTTATACCAGAAACATTCAACTCGGGCCTGAGATGAAGAAATATGAGGATGAGATCGCCCGTTACCACAGCTTTTTGAATCTGTGCGAGGAAGTTCTTGAAGTCACTGAACGAATTTGTGACATGCGGCCAATCGTTTTTCCTCAGGATAAGACAGAACTGGAAGAACTGAAAAAAAAATTGCAGAAGAAGTTCAAAGAGAGATACAAAACGAAATAGATCGTTTTGTATCTCAATATATGAACGACCATGCTAAGGCAGGAGGATTCGACCTGGAATCCTACGAACTGGGGATTCGTACCGCGATGCACGGAATTGAGCAGTACGATACTGGAGAAGCTGATCAATGCCGATGGGGGTGATTACCGCGGCAGAATGATTCCGTGTGAAAAGGGACACGCCTGCGAGTTCCAGGGATATCGAAACAAGACCCTTTTGACGGTTCTCGGTCATGTGTCCGTGAAGCGCGCTTATTATTATGACGAAGAGTGCAATGCCGGATTCTGTCCCAAGGACCGGAGATTTGATATCGAAGGCACATCGGAGAGCCCCGGGGTGCGTCGGATGATAAGCAAAGTGGGATCTTATCGGCCCTTCGATCCCGGCCATGAAGACCTCTATGAACTGGCAGGCATTCAGGTGACTGCCAAGGAGGTGGAACGAGTATCCGAGCGGGTGGGACAACAGGTTGCAGAATATGATGTTGCGCAAGGGGAAGCCGCTCTGGCCAGCAATGTGATTCCGATAAAGCCAGTTCCCCGGATGTATGTGTGTATGGACGGCACAGGGGTGCCGGTGGTCAAAAAAGAAACCGAGGGCAGACAGGGCAAGGGTGAAGACGGCCAGGCAAAGACACGAGAGGCCAAGTTGGGATGCGTATTTACTCAGACCACGGTTGATAAGGAAGGGCATCCCGTTCGGGATGACGTGTCCACCAGTTATACGGGAGCGATCGAGACAGCGGAGTTTTTTGGCTGGCGCATTTACAAAGAAGCCAAGAGGCGCGGCATCGACCGGGCACGGGAGATCGTCATATTGGGAGACGGTGCACCGTGGATATGGAACATTGCAGAGGAACACTTTCCCGGAGCCCGGCAGATAGTGGATCTGTACCATGCTCGCGAGCATTACGCTAAAGTCGCTAAGATCTGCCTTGGACAGCAAAAAGACAAGATGGGCCGATGGATGGAGGAGCGCCGCATTGAGTTGGATGGAGGCAAGGTGGAAATGGTCATTCTCGCAATCAAACAACTTTCGACCCCCATGGTCGCCCACGAAGAGATTTGTGAGCGAGAAATGGGTTATTTTGAAAAAAACAAGGAGCGCATGCGGTACGCTGAATTCAGAAGGCTTGGCCTTTTCGTCGGCTCAGGAGTGCTCGAGGCAGGATGCCGCTCTGTGATAGGGCAGCGGCTAAAACAATCGGGAATGCATTGGACGGTCAAAGGGGCAAATAAGATAATCGCCCTTCGCTGCTTTATTATGAGTAATCGCTGGGAGGATTTCTGGGAACACAGGGCGTTGGAGCGCGCCTGACTAAAATTTGCCGATAATCAGGTCGCGCACCCAAAACAAATGAAAGTTACTAATACATTAATTAGCCATATTTATTGGCCACTTACTGCCTCCTTTATGGTCTAAAAAAGAAAGTCGAGATTAAAAGGGGAATTGATTAGAACCGTGGTCATCATGTTACAGCCTCTTACAGTACAACAGGGTTGCCACGACGCCGAGACCAAGGGGCAGGATAGAACCGGCAAGGGGTATCAAGAAGTTCGTGAAGTGTATCCGATCGTAAGGAAAGAACACTGCTCTGCCCTATGAGGTGAACGCCTCCTGCGCTGATTGGTTCGCGCGC
>DMNE01000472.1:2544-2714 GCA_003453735.1 Nitrospiraceae bacterium
CCCATGAGTAATATGCTCGGCGGAACCGGAGCAGGTACGGCTACGTCTCCGGAAACCAAGGCAATCGCATCGAATGCGGCGTTAGTAACATTACTACTCTGTGCGCCATTTGCCATACTAAAGACATACGCCTCCTGTTGTGAATCAGCCGAATCCAACGTACCGGAATA
>DMNE01000085.1 GCA_003453735.1 Nitrospiraceae bacterium
TGCAGAAAAGACTTGACAATGCCAAAACTGTGCATGATTGCCTCTGTAAAAAAAGTTAGAGAGCAAAAAAACAAACGAGGGCAGACCCAAATAGTGGCATAATACCCTGAGGGGTTTTCCCATTCATAGGTATGATGTTACCACATTCGACGCCATATGAAAAGACAAACGCGTCCAAAAAAAAGTGGCCTGATCTATCCGAGGGAAAGTGAGTTTACAGGTCGAAGGTTACTGGTGGTATATGACCCCGAAAGAGAAACTGACCGCGCCGGTTCTAAGCACAACGGAATGTTGCTATGAGCACGCAGGTGAACTTTTTCATCTTCAACCGGCACCACATAACCATCTCCTCGGACTGAAGAAGCTGTCCATACTCGATTCATCAAGGATATACACATTGGTCATAAAAAATGAGGTCCCTTGGAACAGCGGTAATAAGGGACACAATATTGTTGTGCTTAAACGGAATAAGGATTTTCAGCTGAAACCTAACCTCAATTAATAGAATATGTCTCTGCGGAGCTCAGGAAGAAGCATAGTTTTCCAAATCAGTCTTCATCCTTCTCATTTTCAGAAGACAGGCCGCCAAAGGTAAAGGACAGATCGAGGTCTTTCAGAATATCCATAGCTTTCTGAACATGATCTTCTCTGACCATGAGTCGTACCGGTATTGCATTATAGACATATGCCGAGACATATTCCCCTTGAAAGAAATACGTTATCCCTTCAGCATCTAAAATAGACTTTATGAGAGCCCTATCACTTGGGCTATTTGTGGACAAAACCTCTTTATAGTCAACAAAGCCCGGCTTAGATTCGGGCGGCAGTTCGGACACCAATGGAACGTTGCAGTCGGTGCAGGAGGTGAAATCTTCTCTATATTCAGATCTGCATTTGGGACAAAACATTTAGGACTGTCCTCCCAGAAGGGTTTCCCAGCTGTTAATTATTGGTTCTGCTATCCACAATTATATCATGCTTGGCAAGGACTGTTGCAGAAAAGCCCTTTTCTTTTGGATCTTGCGGCCTTCGCCCCGTAGTATGCATGGCCATTCTGGCGACTCCGACAAGTTGACACCTAAGTCATATCGCCTAAAGTGTTGAATGTCGAAAGAAACTAATGTTTTTCAGGGATTATTCTAGGTGGGTCAATTCAGCGTCCGAGCAAACTCTTGGCTGGGATCGCCTCCTTAGCGCCCGACAAGATCTGATCCCCGACCAGTGTTACTCGGGATAGAAACCCGCACCGATCAGCCCCTGAGTTCCATCTATCTTGACCGCCTTCACGTAGCTCCATTTCCGGGATGGTTGGGTCTGCCCGGGTTTAGGGAACATGTAATCGACCCAGCCGGACCCCTTGGACTGAACCACTTTCATAAACTCGTCATGAAATAGCTTGCCGTTGACATCTTTATCGCCATGTACATTGGTTCCCTCTCGCTTCGGGAAAGCGGGGTTGAGTAACACATTCATGTTTTTATCGTAGACGAATAGATACGTGTTACCGAACCACCATTCGCTATCGTGTTTTCTAAACTCGGAGAAGGCCGCCTTTCCTTGGGTTTCGACCAGCGCCGCAGCCTTGTTGACCAGCGCCTCGATCCGCTTCGCCTGTTCGGACGTTGGAGGAGACTGCTGCGAACTGATAGGATTGGCCATCGCCATTGTGACAAGTGCGGTGCAAACCAAGACTTTCTCAAACATAATTTCCTCCTATTAGTTAGCTTTTACCATGGATAGATGCAAAAGACAAATTATAATTCAGGTTTGGCCAGGTTTGGTAGCTACTTTAGAAATTGAGACAAAAGGTTATTATCCTATTGATTTACGCTTGAAACCTTCAGCGCTGACAAGACGACTGCAAGTGTCGGGTACAGAAAGAANNGAAGAAGTGAACGGTGATCCAGTCATCGTCTGAAGAGGTGTACCGCCAGTAATCGACACATTTAAACACCGGGCTTGCACTAACAGATTACTACCGAAATGAACAGTCAGCAAGAAATCATGCTTTGCGGAGTTCGTGTAGAAGTCAACAAATTTATATGAAGATCACGCAAATCCTTGTTAAATACCATACTTGAACTTCCGTTTCGCTGCCCAGAGCGTAAAGAACTGCATAAACATAAAATACGATCTTCTAATAGAAGAAATATCAGAATGATTACGAAGAAACTCGTTCTTTCCTCACTATCCCGTAAGTCCATATCTTGAAGAAGTCGTTAATCACAAACCACACCAGCGCATAGAGCCACACGACTATGGCATGCTTCCATCCTATAGGAGAAATAAACCAGCCGAATACCGCAAAGAGTGTTGCCACAATCTTCGTAGATACAGCTGCCCAGAAAAGTAGCGCCGACGGATAGGGTCTCTGCCAAAAGTGATTTTCAGTCCGCGTCACGAATATGGTCAGATGACCGGCCACAGCTAATTTCAAGAAAATGAAAGTCCTGACAATATCGGCGGAAAGGTGCAAGTATCTTTCAGCGATGTAGAATATTCCGAAGCTCGATATGACACCGAAAATTCCCAATACCGTAGACACCGTCAGCACCTCTCTCATGTTCCATCTAACGGGTTTGTCGTCAACCTTTGTCCTGTCGTAGGCGATGGCGAGTATGGGTAAATCGTTAAGGAAAGCCAGTATGATGATCATGATAGCAGTGACGGGATAAAAATTGAAGATGATGATGGATGCAGTCATGAAAAGGATCACGCGGATAGTCTCGGCTATCCGGTAAACACTGTAACTTTTCATCCTTTCGAAGGTTACCCTTGCGCCTTTTATGGCATCCACAATCACCGAGAGCCCCGGTGCAAGTAAAACGACATCCGCGGCGGCCCGCGCCGCATCAGTTGCGCCAGAAACCGCAATGCCGGCGTCCGCCTTCTTGAGAGCCGGAGCGTCATTTACTCCGTCACCGGTCATCCCCACGATGTGCCCGCCCTTCTGCAGTTTATCAACAATTATGTACTTATCTTCCGGGAACACCTGGGCAAATCCCGAAGCGTTTTCTATGAGATCTATG
>DMNE01000378.1 GCA_003453735.1 Nitrospiraceae bacterium
GCGTTCCATCGGAAGATCCCCTCAGCCGCTCTTATGCCGGACTCGGTCCTGCAACGGCCTCCTTTTTTCCCTTCTACGTAAATTGTTCTCCCACAGCCCCGATTTGCTTTGCCCTCACGCCATCAGAACTTGCTTCCCTCATAAAATCCCTCTTTTTTCTTCTCTCTCTTGCCTTTCCTGTTAAAGTTAAGGAATCACTGGCCTTCGCATCCAAAACATCCGTACACGCAGCTGATTATGGTATTATGTAGCTTCATGGAACAACGTCTTCAGAAGATACTTGCCCAAGCGGGTATTGCTTCGAGGAGGCTGGCAGAGGGACTCATCCTCGAAGGTAGAGTGACTGTTAACGGAGAGATTGCGGTCATCGGCAGGAAAACCGATCCTTCTCAGGATTATATAAAGGTTGACGGCAAACTCATTTCAGGTCCGATGTTGAAGGGCCCGGGATCGGTATATCTCATGTTTCACAAGCCTCGTGGCGTCGTAACAACACTGCGTGACCCTGAGGGAAGGCCGGCAATCACCGACTTTCTGGGCGGCATTAAATACAGAGTCTTTCCGGTGGGAAGACTCGATTACTATTCCGATGGTCTGCTCCTGCTTACCAATGACGGTGATTTCGCCAATGCAATCCTTCACCCGTCCCGGAAGATACCCAAAACATATCTCTTAAAGATCAAAGGCGCCGTGGATGAGAAGAGCATCGGGGAATTGAGGCGTGGGGTGAAACTGGAGGATGGATGGACGATGCCGGCCAAAGTGAAAAGGATCAAAGAGTCAGAGAATAATTCATGGATAGAGATAACCATATACGAAGGGAAAAAAAGGCAGGTACGAAGAATGCTCGAAAAGGTCGGGCATCCTGTTATCAAACTGAAGAGGACTGCCATAAATGGACTTAAACTGAGAGATTTAAAACCCGGTGAAATCAGGCATCTTACACATGAAGAACTAAGCGTTATCAGAAAAGAAATCGGAATAGAGAGACAGTCCATGGTCAGCAATCGGCAGCAAAAGAAGAAATAGCTTTCGATTAAAGCTGCCGGCTTTCGACTGTAGACGATTTTTGATGGAGGTTTTTATGGTTCGCGATAAGGGTTGTGGCGAAGTGAGGGAGACAGACATTGGCTCCCATATATCCCTTGCTGGGTGGGTTTTTCGGCGAAGGGATCACGGCGGTTTAATCTTTGTAGATATGCGGGACAGAAGCGGAGTTTCTCAGGTCGTCTTCAGTCCCGATGTCTCCGAGAATGCCCACGAATTGGCCCATGCCCTCAGGAGTGAGTTTGTCGTAGCGGTATCCGGTGAAGTAAGAAGGAGGCCAGAGGGCACGGACAATCCCAACCTGCCGACAGGCACCATAGAACTTTATGCACACACATTAATTGTGCTCAACGAGGCATCCCCCCTTCCCTTCACCATGGAGGAAGCTGCCGAGGCGGCAGAGTCTCTGAGATTGAAATACCGGTATCTCGACTTAAGGAGGCCGGAATTGCAAAATAACTTAATCATCAGACACAAGACCACCAAGCTCATAAGGGACTATCTCGATGGAAAACATTTTCTCGAACTGGAAACCCCCATGCTCACAAAATCAACCCCAGAAGGTGCGAGAGACTATCTTGTGCCAAGCAGGTTGAATCCAGGTCATTTCTACGCACTTCCCCAATCACCACAGCTTTTTAAACAGATACTCATGGTCGCAGGGCTTGAACGGTATTTCCAGGTAGTGAAGTGTTTCCGGGATGAAGACCTCAGAGCTGATAGGCAACCTGAATTTACCCAAGTCGACCTTGAGATGTCCTTTGTGGAAAGGGAAAACATCATAACCCTCGTAGAAGCTATGATGAAGCTTCTTTTTCAGACTATCCTAGATAGGGAAATCACAGCGCCTTTTCCAAGGCTCAGTTACAAAGAGTCCATGGAGAGGTTCGGAAATGATAAGCCCGATCTCCGGTTCGATCTGGAACTCCAGGAAATGGCTGACCTCGCACAGCACGGTTCTTTTAAGGTATTCACGGATGCGATACAATCCGGAGGAAGGGTCAAGGCTGTCAACGGAAAGGGCATGTCCGGGCTTTCGAGAAAAGACATCGATATGCTCACTGAAGAAGCAAAGACCTTTGGAGCAAAGGGGCTGGCATGGATAAAGGTTAAGGGCGGCTTTGAGTCGCCCATCGCAAAGTTTTTCCCCGAGGCTATTCTGAGGCAGATGGCGGAGAGGCTTCATGCGGAAGAAGGGGATCTCATGCTCTTCGTTGCCGACTCAGAAAAGGTTGTCCATGATGTCTTGAGCCGGATGAGGCTTGAACTGGCAAGGCGGTTAAATCTCATCAGGCCGGGATTTACCTTCGCATGGGTACTGGATTTTCCGCTCTTCGAATGGAATGAAGAAGAAAAGAGATTTCAGGCAATGCACCATCCCTTTACAGCACCTGCAGATGAAGACATCGAGAAGATGCTCTCGGAAAGGATGATCGACAGGGAAGGCATTGCGTCCATGAAGGCAAAGGCCTATGACATCGTCCTGAATGGCTATGAGATCGGCGGAGGGAGTATCCGTATCCACAGAAGGGATGTTCAGGAAAAAATGTTTGAGCTCTTGAACATTTCTGAGAATGACGCGCGATTAAAGTTCGGTTTCCTCCTCGATGCCCTTGAATATGGTGCCCCCCCTCACGGAGGGATAGCCCTCGGCCTCGACCGACTCGTGATGCTCATGGTCGGTGCAACTTCGATACGGGACGTAATCGCATTCCCGAAGACGCAGAAGGCATTTTGTCTCATGAGCGGCGCGCCTTCAACCGTTGAACAAAAACAGCTCAAAGAACTCCACATTCGGCTGGCGAACGACGTCGTTTTGGAGAAATAATACTCTTGAAAACTCAAAAGCTTTTTTGATATTGTTACCCTATGGAAAGAAAAGTCATCTATTTTGAAAAGGCGGGAATGGAGAACACTTCCGCCTGTCTTGAGGTGGCTCAACAGGCTATAGCCGAAAGTGGATATAAACACCTTGTGGTAGCCTCTACAAAGGGCGAGACAGGCATGCTCTTCTCTACTGCCTTAAAAGACCGCGGAATGAATATCGTCATCGTCACCCACTCGCATGGTTTTAAAGAACCCAACACCAGCGAGATGCCAGCGGAGGTCAGACAAACCATTGAGCAAAATGGTGCACGGGTATTTACAGGGTCTCTGCTCACTCATTCCATAGAAACAGCATTTTCATCAAAATTCAATGGCCTCTATCCAACAACCGTTGTAGCCCAGTCACTGAGAAGATTCGGAGAAGGGGCAAAAGTGTGTTGCGAGATCGTCATGATGTCTGCTGATGCCGGACTGATACCGGAAGGCGCAGAGATCCTGGCAGTTGCAGGGACAACGCGGGGCGCTGATTCTGTTCTTGTCATCAAATCTGCGGTCTCGAAAAGATTCATGGATCTAAAGGTTCTCGAGATCCTTGCCAAACCAAGGTTGTAGTCTCAATCTTCCGGAAGAGACAATGCTTCACGTGCGGCTCGAAAACCTTGTGGGATGCATGAGAAGAGTGTTCGCATGATCTCCCGAAAACTCACAAGCAAGAATATCAATATCGTTTTAGATCAGGCCATTCTGATTCTTCAACGAGGTGGCCTTATCGCGTATCCCACAGAGACATTTTATGGCATCGGTGTAAGATTTGACATGAGTGCTTCGCTGCATCGGCTTTACTGGTTGAAGAGACGGCCCAGAGATAAGGCGATGCCGGTGATAATCGGCGATATTGGATCACTTTCAGAGATCGTTTCCCCTGAATGGCTCGGAAGCATCTCTTCTTCCACGCAATCACTCATGGAAAGATTCTGGCCGGGACCGCTCACCTTGCTGCTGCCCGCACGAGCAGGTCTGTCTGAGTATCTCACAGCGGAAACAGGCACGATCGCTGTAAGGATTCCCGGAGAATCCTTTGCACTTCGTCTTGCAACAAGGGCGGGGTTCCCCATTACTGCGACAAGCGCCAACATATCGGGTATGCCGCCCGCTGAGAGTGCAGAGATGGTCATACAGTACTTCGAGGACAGTTTGGACCTCCTCATCGACGGAGGCCGTACAGCGGGCACGTTGCCATCTACCATCGTAGATGCATCGGGGGATAGGATAAAAATAGTGCGTGAAGGGATAGTAAGGACTTCCGATCTGTTCCAAGAGAACCGCAATAACCCTTATCGGACCTAATTTCCTCAGTCTCTTTCTCGTTAATCCCTGCGTCGAAATCGATGCCTGCACTCACGTTGTTTTTTCTTCTGACTTTCACTATAATAAAGAAAATTTAAACCTCCAGGGGGAAATGAAAGCATTAATATTAAGCGGCGGGAAGGGGACAAGGCTGAGACCTCTTACCTATACCATTGCAAAACAGCTCGTTCCTGTTGCGAACAAGCCGATTCTGGGCTATGTCATTGGCCACATAAAGGAGGCGGGGATTAAGGATGTGGGCGTTATCATTTCCCCGGAGACAGGCGATGAAGTGATGAGATATATAGACGGCACCGGGAAAAAAGACGGAATACGGGTGACGTTCTTGTCTCAAGCAGCCCCCCTCGGCCTTGCACATGCAGTGACCACTGCAAAGGATTTTCTGAAGGACGATGACTTCGTGATGTACCTGGGTGACAACCTCATGAGTCACGGAGTTAAGGATGCCTTAGCGAAATTCAGACGAGAGTCGCCACAGGCGTTAATATTCCTGAAGGAGGTTGACAATCCAAAGCAATTCGGAGTGGCGAAGCTCGACAGAAAAGGTAATATCTTACAGCTTATTGAGAAACCAAAGAAACCTCCGTCAAATCTCGCGCTTGTAGGGATCTATATCTTTTCGAAAAAGATCCATGATGCGATTGCGCGGATTAAACCATCCTTCAGAGGAGAGTTGGAGATCACTGATGCCATTCAGGAATTAATAAACATGGGGTATAAAGTGAAGAGCGAGGTGCTGGATGGATGGTGGCTGGATACCGGCAAAAAAGATGATCTCCTTCAGGCCAATACGGTTGTCCTTGACAGTTATATCACCAGAGACGTCAAGGGATCTGTCGACAAAAAGAGCCAGATAACCGGCAGGGTTACCATAGAAACAGGAGCGATGATCAGAGAGAGCGTTATCAGGGGACCAGCGATCATCGGGAAGGGTACCTCGATCACAAACTCTTTCATCGGCCCCTTTACAAGCATAGGTGACGGNNGTTCTCTCAGGCATCGAGCGGCTTGAGGACAGCCTTGTAGGGAAATGCACGCGGGTCGTCAAGAAGGATACCCACCACAAGGCCCTCCGTCTCATGGTAGGGGACGACTCCACCGTAGAGGTATGAGATGCTCGCCGATGGAAAAATAGAAGGGGTTCTGACTAAAGAGTTCAAGCAGTTTCATGACAGCCGCGGCTGGCTGGCTGAATCATTCAGAATTGACGAACTCGGTGATTACAGGCCCCAGATGGGCTATGTATCACTGACCTACTCCAATGTCACCCGTGGACCGCACGAACACAGGGAACAGACTGACTACTTCTGTTTTCTCGGCAAATTCACCCTCTATCTCTGGGACAACAGGAGAGACTCACCGACGTATGGGAAAAGAATGGTTATAGAAAACGCTGATAGGCTCATCGTTGCCATACCGCCGGGCATCGTGCATGCTTACAGAAATTCAGGGGATTCCGACGGAATAGTCCTCAATTTCCCTGACAGGTTATACGCAGGCTGGGGAAAACGGCAACCCGTGGATGAAGTAAGATACGAAAACGACCCAGAAAGTCCCTTCGTGATAGAATCATGAAGATTCTCGTTACCGGCGGATGCGGATTCATCGGTTCTAATTTCATCAGGCATATCTTCCGCACCTATCCTGATTACAAGATTATCAACCTCGATGCCCTGACCTATGCGGGAAATTCTGCAAATCTGAAGGATATAGAGGATTCCCCGCAGTATGCTTTCGTCAAAGGAAAGATCGAGAATTCAGGGATCGTCAAAGACCTTATGCATGGTATTGATTGTGTAGTGCATTTCGCCGCTGAAAGCCATGTTGACAGGTCCATTGTTGACGCGCAGCCTTTTCTCATAACAAATGTGGTCGGGACACACTCGATGCTTCAGGCCGCAAAGAATGCCTCCATCAAAAGATTCATCCATATCTCGACAGACGAGGTGTACGGTGCGCTTGGAGAAGAAGGAAAGTTTACCGAGAATACACCCCTCATGCCCAATTCCCCTTACGCTGCATCAAAGGCTTCAGGTGATCTTCTCGTCAGGGCATACCATGAGACATTCGGATTCCCTGCAATTATTGTCAGGCCCTCCAATAATTACGGCCCGTATCAATTTCCAGAAAAATTGATACCTCTCATGATAACAAATCTCTTCGACAACAAACCGGTTCCCGTTTATGGCGAGGGGAAAAACGTAAGAGACTGGCTCCTTGTTGAAGACAATTGCAGGGCGATAGATATCATTCTGCACAAAGGGAAAGTCGGTGAGGCCTATAATATTGGCGGTAACTCAGAACGGAGAAATATTGAGATCGTAAAAAAAGTTCTCGCGCTCCTCGGAAAGGACGAAACCTCTATAACCTTCGTAAAGGACAGGCCTGGACACGATTACCGATATGCCCTTGATACCTCAAAAATTAAGCTTGAACTCGGATGGAGTCCCTCCGTTGATATAGAAACGGGGTTGAAAAAGACCGTCGATTGGTATCGGAACAATGAATGGTGGTGGAGACCTTTAAAGGAGAGATTGTCTTCAGAGAGCAAAGGCTTCTGGACTAAGTAATATACAAGAACGCTTATCACGGAACAACCGCATCGAAAATTACTCTCTTTGAGAGTGCAAGAACATTACTTATGGGAAGGATGCGGATTCCTCTGCTCCCGTGGCCTTGCGGCCTGGGATGGAGTATCCTGCGCGTAGAAAAGATGAAAATTCTTATCGCGGGAGCAGGGGGGATGCTAGGCCATGACCTGATTCCTGTTCTCAAGGAAAGGCATGAGGCGGTTTCTCGAACACGGGAAAAACTTGACATCACCGTTAGAGATCATGTCTATCGGTCCGTTC
>DMNE01000247.1 GCA_003453735.1 Nitrospiraceae bacterium
CGAGAGGACCGGGATGGACGGACCTCCAGTGTTCCGGTTGTCACGCCAGTGGCAATGCCGGGTAGCTATGTCCGGAAGGGATAAACGCTGAAGGCATCTAAGCGTGAAGCCCACCCCAAGATAAGATCTCCCGTGGAGCAATCCACCTGAAGGTCTGTGGTAGACTACCACGTTGATAGGCTGGAAGTGTACGTGCAGTAATGCATTCAGCTGACCAGTACTAATAGACCGTGCGGCTTGACCCTTATTTATCTTCCCTCCTGTTGTCAAGGAATAGTTGCATTTTGTTGTCTGGAAATGCTACACTTTTTTTCGAATTATGATTTCCGGTGGCGATACCGGAGGGGTTCACCCGTTCCCATTCCGAACACGGAAGTTAAGCCCTCCAGGGCCGATGATACTCTGACCGCGAGGTCTTGGGAAAGTAGGTCGCTGCCGGATTAATAAAAAGAGGCTCGGTAAAAAAACCGGGCCTTCTTTTTTTATGCATTGATTTGCAATGCATAAAATGGTAAACGAGATTTAGCAACTCAGGTTACCCGTAGAACTGGGGCGATCGCTCTTGAGCGCAATTGCCCACAGGATTATCGGGATAATCGTTACGAGTGACTCCGATGGAATCACTATTTTGAATGAATGGTTCCTTTTTACCCTAGTTGCGGAGAATCCCCTTTGTAGCAAGTGGCGAAAAAACGGTTAGACCGTCAATCCGAGCTCTGATAAAATAAACTCCTTGTTTCTAAAGGCCGATTCTGAGGAAGAACCCCATTTTGTTCATTAAAAGTTACTAGGCATTATCGCAGATCAGCGAAGAATTGTATCAAGAAGGGTACAAAATACCGTAGTTGGCATATAACCTGCTAAGAATATGGCGTGTGACGGCAGGATACGCCTGTGACTTGCCACGCTAAACCTTTCGTTCTTGAGGGGCAGGGAGTCCTAGCGTCAGCGGAGACCCTTGGCAAATGTAAGGGTCATAGGTCCCTGTGGTGCGCGGAGTCGAGCATCTCACACTAGGTAGAACGAGTCGGCTTATTCCTGAGCTGTTCCAAGGATGTATGGAGATTGCGCAATGCACGAACCGGAAGAGATGAAGAGTAGGGCTATCTCAGACAGGCGGAGACAGCCTACGCCTCTTATCAGCAGGTATACCTGTCTTGGCGGTCAAAGGAGTTGTATCAGGAGAAAAGAAGACCGGGCAAGATACGTTTTTGTAGACGTGTATAGTCCGAGGCTTTTCATGGCACTTCTCTTGCTTTTAATCCTCACGGTGATCGACACCTATTTTACCCTCGCCCTCACGAAAGAAAAAATCGCAGTTGAGGCTAATCCCATCATGCGTTTCTATTTGAAGCACAGTAGCACATCATTTATTGAGGTGAAATTCTTCATTTCAGCGGTATCGGTCCTTATCTTCTGCCTTTGTAAGAATTGTCCCATCACGAAAGTCTCCGTAGCAGTTGCTATCATCGTTTATCTCATGGTTACATTCTATGAGTTAAATATTATATTTTACTTTTTCCCTCACCTCTAATTCTCTTGCCCGTTGCAGGAAGACCGGTCCGGTGGCAGTTATGAACCAATATAGAATCATTACAAGCAGCCCTAAGGGTTAATAGACAAGTGGCGTTTAATTGCTCTTAGCCGCCTGAGCGCCTTGGTGCCAAGCCCATACCTGTCAGTACTGACATAACCATGTTCCGATGGTCGCCCTGAATTTCGAGGGAGGCATCCTTAATCGTGCCGCCCGTGCCAAGTTTCGCCTTCAGCTGCCTGAGCAGTTCCTCCATGTTCTTCTGTGGCATTTGAAGACCATCAATGACCGTGACAGTCTTTCCGCCCCTGCCTTTCCTGTCAAGCCGGACAGTCACCTTTTGCTGGACAGCAGGCACGCTTGCCTGAAAAAACTTCTCAACGGGCTTCTTTTTCCAAGAAACCGTCTTGTCTGTGGAGTATACCAATTTCGACTTTTCGTTCGGCATTGTTTATTTTAGCATGAGGCAATACTCTGCAAAAATAAAACAAAGACATCCAAAGTAGCCCTCTAAATGGGTGCCCTCTTACTGGAGGATGTTACAGTAGTAATCCGGGGTTACTTTTGCTTGACAGTCGGCTGGCACAAGTCATTACCGCAACAGGAAATATAAAGCAAACCAAAAAAGGCATCCAGAGAGAGCGAGACACTTTTCGAATATCCTTAAACGATCATTTGTAAAGATAAAATATATGCTGAGCGGTGAAGTGAGGAAACATGCGGTAAAATAAACCCATTTAAAAGTTCTCTTTTTCGCCCGCTTAGGGAAAAGAGAGCAAAAAGGACATTCGACATCACCGTTAAGACGGTGTCCGCAACGGACACACCTAACGATGCCTAGAATTTCATCGATCTGTTCATCATGCATATAACAGTATAAGAAAAATTCTCTTTCGCAAGCAAATTAGGTAACCTCCGGAATGCGGGCTAGCCGTAAAAAGCACAAGAAGACACGATCATCTTGCTAGACCCCTTTCTACTTATTGCAATTACGGATTACTGGAAGTTCAAGAAAAATCTTAACAGCGCCAGCAGCGAGTCAGGGTTTAGCGGTTTGGTGAGATTCGTGGAGAGATCCCTGAGCATTGCTTTGGTAATCACCTTGCAGCGGTATTTCGGTTACCAGAACTAAAGTTAGTTCTAGGTTATATACGCAAGTACAGCGAGGCAAGGGTTGTTCTTTTATCCACAACAAACTATAATGAGCATATGACGGCTACCAAGACAGCAAGACAGAAACCGAGAAACAACACCGGCTATTACGGCTACCCCTTGACATGTAATGTATTTGAGTACGTCAACAAAAGTGTGCTGGCAGACTGGGTCAATATTGCAAACATTCACCGAGATAAGGCGAGGATCAACCTCATCGAACAGCTTATCCACTCCGCATCTGACAGAGCAGGTGTCAGGCTGCGTCCATGGAGGTCCTGTTTCGCAAAGCTTTATGGATCCGCTTTGTTTAAAGCAAAGTGAAAGAAGTGAACTTCGAAGAACTGGGTATTCCCGAACAGGTCCTTAAAGGCATCGCAGCCGCAGGTTTTATCGAATGCACGCCGGTTCAGGCACTGACACTCCCCAAGGCACTTATGGGTCGGGACATCGCGGTCCAGGCTCAGACGGGCACCGGAAAGACCGCCGCATTCCTTATCGCTATATTCTCGCGCATGCTCACCGTGCGATCCCCGGGACACAGCCCCTGGCCGCGAGCTCTCATCATTGCACCGACACGGGAACTTGTGGTCCAGATAGAGGCCGAGGCAAAGCTACTCGGGCGGCATACCGGCTTCCGGATTATTCCGGTCTTTGGCGGCATTGATTACGATAAACAGCGTCAGGAGATCCGAGACGGTGTGGACGTGCTAATTGGCACGCCGGGCAGACTCATCGACTATCTCAAGCGAAAAGTTTACAGTCTGGCGAAGACGCAGTTCCTCGTGATCGACGAGGCAGATCGTATGTTCGATATGGGTTTCATTAGCGACCTCCGGTTTTTACTCAGGCGGATGTCTCCCTATAACAAAAGGCAATCCATGCTCTTTTCTGCGACCCTCTCCCATCGCGTGCTTGAATTGTCTTACGAACACATGAACTTGCCCGAGCGGTTTATCATAACACCGGAACGCGTCACGGTGGAAAAGATCGAGCAGGAGATCTATCATATCGGCCGGGACGAGAAGTTCGGCCTGCTCCTTGGTGTCGTTCGGCGTGAACCGGCAGGCCGCTACCTGATCTTCTGCAACACGAAGGCCGCGGTCGAGCGGCTTGTTCTTCTCCTGAATGCCAATGGTTTTCGCTCTGCTGCCATTAGTGGCGACCTCGACCAGAAGAAGCGGCTGAAAGTGCTCTCCCAGTTCAAGGAGGGCACGTTTCCAATCCTCGTCGCTACGGACGTAGCGAGTCGCGGTCTCCACATCGACGCGGTTACGCACGTGATCAACTTCGACTTGCCCCAGGACCCGGCGGACTATGTGCACCGCATCGGCAGGACTGCCAGGGCAGGTGCGCGAGGAAGAGCTATAAGCCTCGCCTCCGAGGAATGCGTCCAATCACTTCCCGAGATCGAGGACTTTATCAGGCAAAAGATACCGGTCGCTCCGGTGACAGATGAGATGATTGTTACCGCTTACAGGAAGGTGTCGGGTAGTCCCCAGAGGAGGTCGTTCCGGCCGCAGCCAAAGCGTATTCCAAAAAGCGACGCTGGGAAGAGAAACCGGCATAAATAGTGTTCATACCTTTTTGGACTGGTCAGATTGTCGTGACTTTTCGTGTGAAACCACGCACTACCGTTTGGATTGTGCGCAGAGCAAAAAAAAGTCAACCGAGAAAAAAATTGCAATAATAAGGTATACTAAGACAGTTTTCTTACCTGAAAGAAAAGGATAAAATCATACTATGAAAATACTTCTCGTTTATCCGGAGTTTCCAGATACCTTCTGGAGTTTCAAACATGCCGTGAAATTCATTTTTAAAAAGGCGAGTAGCCCACCCCTTGGGTTATTAACTGTTGCGGCATTCCTTCCTAATGAATGGGACAAGAGGCTCATAGATATGAATGTGAGCAGCCTTAATGACAATGACCTCCGATGGGCCGATTTTGTTTTTATTAGTGCCATGGCCATTCAAAAAGAATCCGTGAAAGAGGTTATCAAGAGATGCAAGTCAATAGGCGTCAAGATTGTGGCCGGAGGGCCGCTCTTTACTACCGGATATGAAGAATTCGGCAATGTGGACCATTTAGTATTGAATGAGGCCGAAATCACCTTGCCCTTGTTTCTCGAAGATTTAAGGAATGGCTCTTGCAGGCAGATATACACTTCCGATCAATGGGCGGACGTACGAACGACTCCCTCTCCGCTCTGGGAACTCGTTGACCTGAAGAAGTATGCAACGATTAATATCCAATATTCGCGGGGGTGCCCCTTTAACTGCGAATTTTGTGATATTGTTCTCCTTTGCGGACGCATTCCGCGGACAAAAGATAAGGAGCAGATCATAAAAGAGCTGCAGGGCCTTTACTCACGCGATTTCAGGGGAGGGGTATTTTTCGTCGACGATAATTTTATCGGGAACAAAAGGAAGTTAAAGGATGAGATTCTGCCCGCCCTTGCCGAATGGATAGAGGCGAGAAAACATCCCTTCTCTTTCATTACACAGACCTCGATAGAACTTTCCGATAATGAAGAACTGATGCAGTTAATGGTCAGAGCGGGCTTTGATATTGTATTTGTTGGTATCGAAACCCCGAATGAGCAGAGCCTTGCGGAATGCAGCAAGCTCCAGAACAAGAACCGCGACCTCCTCGAGAGTGTCAGGAAGATCCAGAAGTCCGGACTNNCAAATAAAGTTTATCCAGAAAAGCGGGATCGTCACGGCTATGGTCGGTCTGTTAAATGCTATTCCCCGCACTCGGCTCTATGAGCGGCTTAAAGAGGAGAAGCGCTTGCTGAAAGATCCTTCCGGTGACAATACTGATTTCACGATCAATTTCATCCCGAAGATGAACTACGATGTGCTGATCAATGGCTATAAGCAGATCCTCAAGACGGTTTACGCACCCAAGCATTATTATGAGAGAGTCAAGACATTCCTGAGGGATTATACGCCACCGAACAAAAAAGCTATGCGATTCCGTTTGAGTTATATCGGTACATTCTTCAAATCCGCGGTAATCCTTGGCATGATAGGAAAAGAGAGGTTCCACTACTGGAGGCTCATTTCTTGGACTGTGTTCAGACGCCCCCGGCTCTTCCCGCATGCGTTAACTTTCGCGATTTACGGTTTTCATTTTAGAAAGATTTTTGCACGATACCTCTAACGCTCTTCCCACGCTTGAACAATCAGAGGCGCCCCTCGGTTTTCTCAATGCCTGCAATCCTGCGTTGTGTTTCCGTTCGGCAATAACCTTCTGGCAGTTGTTCGTGATTGTCACGGCTTTTGCTATTCCGTTGACTTCTCCCACTGCCGAAGCTCGTGGGGTTCTCAGGACGGCAACTACTGGAACGGTTTGGCTGATGGCACGTGCGAACCGCTGAACTGAGCAAAGGCATTGCAGGACGAGGATGACAACAAAGACTACCACTATATTTTATTAGCTAACCTCGAGAGTTGGTAGTAATGGATTTTACTCTGCCCAAGAACTGCCTGGATCAAGTGGAGCAATTTTATTCAGGGTGTCAGTCTTCTTTATTGTATTCCGCGCTGTTTTACCAAGGTGAAAGATGACCGTCAAGATCTGAGCGGGGTGAGTGCTCCAGAAGCATTGCCGAGAGAGCCCGTATTCTTTTTGGCGAGGACCGTTGCTTGGTCGAACTAAGTCGCTGCGCAAAAATAACTTGGAAAATTGACTATGGCGAAATGGTGTAATTCCAGTCCGGTAATTGCTTGTGTTTTTTGAGATTTATCGTTTTCATTTGTGCTTCGCCTATGGTTATACCTTTTTCGTATTCTTTTTTATTCAGGATAGCGTCAACTTTCAAGCCCTGTCGGGTTGTTGTATTGCGGATATAGTTCAGCATAATGTCATAAGAGCGCAGAGGGACGCCGGACCAGTTCATGCTGATGAAGCTGAAAAGGCGATGGTCAGCGGGATTCCATTTGGAAGCTCCCGGGGGATAATGACTGAGATTCCGTATGGCCGACAGATCTTGGTAGAGAGGCCATATTTCCAGAGGCGCGCTCTATAGCTGTTGCTTCCACCGGCATCACAAAGGATAAGTAATTCGTCCATATGGGGATATTCAGCATAGCCGGATGATGTCAGCCATAGCTCAATCGACTCTGCTGCAAATTCAGGGGTGTCGTAAGAGGTGCCGACAACAACGGTGCCGCAGTTTGCAGTGAGATCGTATCTCCCGTAGGGATTTGCAATACCGGTGGCCATTGACCGGAAATCATGACAATATACCTCCTCTCTTTTCTTCTTCCAGGTCTTTCCATTATTTTTGAAATTGCCGATCAACTCCTTCTTTTTGCTGTCAACACTCACAACAGGCTGTGCCCGATCGGTAAACCTCATTTTCATATCTGCAATGATTCCAAATTGTTGGTTTCTGGCGGGATGATGTGTCTCTGCAATTGTTTTTCTGTTTGACTTGAGAGAGAAGTGCAACTCTTTCAGTAACTTGCCAGCGATGTTCGGGCTTAGGGAAATATCTTCAGCGCAGAGTTCTTCACTAACGGTATAGGTGCTTTTCCTCGTCCACTTCCGGCCGCTCATAGGATCACCGGCAGTATCTTCCGCCATTAACTCCTCTATTTTCTTCAGCAGGTCAGTTTTTTTTAGTGTCGGCTGACCGGCGCCTTCCTGACGAATCCGATCAGGGGTGATATGGTGCGATAGGAGTTCTTTTCGGCCCCGTGCAATGGTCTTGCTACTCATGCCCGTAAGCCGTGACACGAGGGTATCACCCCACGCCCTAATTTCAGTGATTCAAAACCACAGTAGAGCCGTCTTTGCTTCTCGTTCAGGGTTGCCATAAAAATCTGCATGCTTCTACACACCCCCGGTGCGTCAAAGCCCGGCGCAAGGGTTCGTCCTTCTTCTTTTGCCTCAAACAGATCCTTGCGTTTCCGAAGTTGATCCTCCCATTCTCTCACAGACAAATAAAGATACTCCCCCGACAGTTGCTCACGCAATACCCTCTTATGAGTATAGAGATTGAGAAGTGCTTCTTTAACACGCACCTTTAAAATCTCTTTAAGCTCCGAAGCGAAATGTCCGGCGTCAGAAGAATCTACCAGCTGTTTGGTCGTATCAATCAATGAGCCGTTTCTCGAAAAAAGAATTCCATCGCAACTCCATAATCCATAATCATCATATCTGGGTATCGCTTCAAGCGTATAGTATTTCCCCGCATGAGAATAACTCGTAAGATAAGACAGGCTCCTGAGTTTACGCACTACCGTCATTTTTACAGGACTACCAAGAGCTTCTTTTATCTCTTCCATCGTTAGAATCTTCTTCCTATTGCTACAGCGAAGTTTTTATCTCCCC
>DMNE01000038.1 GCA_003453735.1 Nitrospiraceae bacterium
CGCCTTCGTCTTTTCCGGCCTCCTCATCCTCTTGATGCGGTACTCCGTCTTTCTGGCATCGGTGGCGCTATCGCACCAGATCACCTTGGCAAGCTCGAAGGGCCTTCTGCTGCGGACGAACTTGCTCCCTTTGCCGTCTTCATGCTGCCGCAAGCGGCGCTCCAGGTCGTTTGTGACTCCGACATACAGGTAGTTGCCCCTGCAGATGAGGACGTAGATGCACCAGCTACGGTTCTTATTTGATACTGCCATAGAGCCTCTTATTCAGGTTCATCTCCTCAAGGACAGTTGGGTTATAAGATTCATAATATTTCGCTGCTGTCCGTCTGCTGATACCGAGCGATTTCATCCAGACACGGGGGCTTCTGACACCGTTGTCGAAAAAGTTGCGGACAGCGGTTGGTATTATCTGCCTTGCCTGGATGCGGTGTTTACTGAAAACATTCCTTACGCTGTCGTACTGTAGCGGTTCGTTATAGGCCCATCCATAAAAGAGGTAAGGATTCTCTGCGTCAAAGGGATTGACGCTTGAGGTCTCGTTCAAGTATTTCTGAACCATTACCGCTACCACGTCATGGATCTCCAGTTCGACGTAGGGAAGTTTCAGAAAAAGTCTCTTGCCATCCTGCCTGAAGTCTCTCGTCTTGATTTTCAGCATTGTATCGATTCTAATCCCGTACACCAATGCAAAAAGGCATATGAGGCTTTCCTTGAGCGGATGGAGTCCGTTGAGGAACCCGTCAACAAGAAGATCGTATTTGTCGTCATTCATGGGTCTGGAGACGCTGTATTTCTGCGCCTTCCAATCGCTCTTGTATTTGAAGAGGATGTACTTCTCCCGGTGCAGCCAGTGCATGAAGTCGACTATGCAGCCTCCTATATTCCGGTTGTCGGCGATGTATTCATCCACGATATCCGAAGTCACCTCGGTGATGCCCTTGAGTCCCCTTTTGCTTAAACTCCTGATGAACTTACCGATGAACCGAATCGTGAGATCTATGGTCTCAAGGGTGCCGATCCCATAGTCGTCGGGTTCCCAGTTGGCGTCGAGCTTCTTCTGCCGGATTGCGGTAAGTCTTCCATGATATGCCGTAGCCACTTCTCTGAAATCTTCCGGCATGGACTGAAGGAGCTTCAGAGTCCGCTGCTGCCTGATCAGGTCGTCCGTCCGCACCCCTGTGCGGGATAGATAGCTTTTTTCCTGGAGAAACGCGTAAAGCTGGCCCGTGCGTGTACGGTGGAGTTCATAGAAGTTGCGCCAGAAGACCGCACGGTTCAGTTCCCCCGGCCCGGAGAAATGCTGCCCGAGCTTCTCAAAGAGAGGTTTGTCTCTGGCGATAGACTTGTAAACGGTCTCGGGATTCTGTCTCCTGTCTTTCTCCTCGATATATTCCAGAAACAATTGTTCAAGCCAAGGAGAGTCGAAGGTGCCTTTCACAGATTCGATCCCTTGGATGATGAGCTGACGGTAATAACAGTCCTTGCATACGAACTTCCCTTCCTCGGTCTTACGATGACCGATTTTCTGTCCTCCGCAGACGGAGCATTCCCTGAGAGGTTTTTCGTAACAGTCTATGCAGATGTGTCCACCTCGCGCGCGTTTCTGAGGCACATTGATTATCCCACAAATCAGGCAGCGCCGGCGTTTTGGCCTGTAGCACTTCTTGCAAAGGATACTCCCTTCCCAGTCATGTTTGTAATATTTGACGACCTCTTCGCATTGGCTGCACATTGCAGGCGGTCTGACAAGGCAGGCGGGGCATATCGGCTCTTGCCCGGCACGCAGAATTACGGTGCGGGTCTGCCTGCAGTAGGAGCATCTGCCCCGCTTAACAGCCCCTGCGCAGTGTTCGCATACTCGGACGCCGTGGTCGAGCTTCAGCTTTATTCTTCCGTCCTTTTCACACACGTGGCAGCGCTGGATTCTCGAGGTCCTGCAGATGTGGCAGACAAAGTCGCGTGATCCANNTGCCGGTCCTGCCGCATTTCACGCAGATTCCGACTGGCATGATGTCGTGATTGTGGGTCCGGTAGCACTTCTTGCAGTAGCCCTTGCCCTTGTGGCGGTATTCAGTGGCCTTGCATACGATGCAGCAGTCGTACTGCCTTGACCAGTGTCTTTCTACCTCCATCCTCAAAATTCCAGCCTCCCTCCCGTGATCTTTTTCTGGTGCGGAGTGAGCGGCACGACCTTCTCCTTTTTTGCCCGAGTGTCGGCAACGTTGCTCGGCCCTCCCTTGGTTGGTTTTCCGCCTGGTGTCCGCAAGACAAAGAGATCATTCGGGGTGCAGTCGAGCATCTTGAGTATGGTCTGTATGACCTTCATGGTCACCCTCACGGGCTGCTCATGGAAAAGGGCATAGCAGGCCGGATATGACATCTCCAGCCCGTGTTCCACGAGCATGTCCCTGAAGTCCTGAGGCCTTCTGATGTTTCTGTCATAAAGCAGCTGTTGCAGGTTCCAGTACAGGACCCTGTCATCCTCACGACGAGTCTTCATCGCGCCTCCTCTTGCGGTATTTTTCGAGCTTCCTGTTTATGGTGTCATCGCGGCACTTCTTGTAGAAGTCGTCGCTGAACTCCTCGTATCCATGGGTGGTGGCGCTGTATTTGTGCCCGACCTGTTTTCCGGCGAAGTGCGTGTTTGTGTGTCCGTCTTCCTGGTCGTTGGAGACAAAGCTTTTTCTGAGGGAATGGGGAACGAGAGCCCCGCCATCGGGCAATCCGGCCATCCTCAGGTATTTCTTGAAGTTGATCTGTATCGACCTGTTGGATATCCTGGCGCCCCTCTCTGAGAAGAAGAGCGCTTTTAAGTCCTCGTTCTTGGTGTTTCTTCCGATAAAAAGAGGCCTGACTTCGGTGATGTACCACTGAATAATTTGGGCGCACTGCAGGTCCGTGCACCAGACTGTCCTGTGTATCGGGTTTGAGCCCTTCGTGGCCTTCCCGTACCAAACCTCCAGCCTGCCAAAGTTGCCAAACTCCGGATAATCCGGGTTGGGGGCGAAGTCGTCGATATCGATGTGACTTTCTTCGTTGGTTCTTAGCCCGTAGAAAGTCTTCAGGGCGAAGATGGCCTTGTCCCTCTGGGCCGGCTGGAAGTTCTTGTTGCCGGTGTTTTCGCAGAAGATGATGTGGTCATCAAGCGTATTGAAGAACAGCTTGAGTTCGGGGCGCGTGAGCTTCCGTCTGTGGGTCGTGTTGTCGTTTTCGACCTTGTGGACTATCATGTTGTCCTTGTGGCATATGAGATCGAGGACGATTCCCAGTTCCTGCTCGATGACGCGAGTGTACTTGCTGTCCCTCACATAGTCCAGGTACTGCTTGATGTCGCTCTGCTTCTTGCGCTGGGTGGCCGTGCTGTTTCCGAGGTCGTCCGCCAGGTGGGCGCAGAAGTCTTCGAAGTCGTCGCTCTTCCACTGCCAGGGAAACTTGTTCGAATACTCCATGAACTCTACGACATGGGCGCGGGATTTGGCTATCTTCTCTATCTTCAGACCCTGCGCCTTGACCCTGTTGGCCAGGCCGGCCATGGTCAGATCGAAGAGTTCCTCCTGCGCCTTGTCGCGAGGACACCGCTGCGGCTTCGGTTGTCGTGTAAGCTCCGCTTTGATCGGCAGTATCTTAGCCATGTCGTCTCCCCTGCTGTATCCTTTTTGGTCTGTGTAGCTGCCGCCTATAATTACATAGGTATAACCGATAAAATCAACTACTTTTTTTCTCGCCTTAAGCCAGGCTTGGCAAGGGTTTGGATGGTGGCGTAGGAGTGGTACTATTTAAAGGGGTATTATTTCGCTTTCCGGCATGAAGGCGACTTCAGCGTCCCTACCAGATTTTGGTTCTTGGATAAAGAGTTTCCTGCCAGGCACATCAGAGGCTCGCAGGTTAAGGACTTCTCCGACTCTCAATCCACAACGGGCCTGCAATTCAAGAATTAGCCGATCCCTGATATTCCGCGAGTTGAAAATAATCTCGTCCACTGTCTCCTTATCCAGTATCTTTCGAGGGCGATTAGCAACGTTTTTGAATGTCTTAGCCAGGATTCCAGCATTGCACGGATTTTTAATGGTCAGATCGCGCGTTTCAATTACATAGTTGAAGAACAGCTTCAGCTGGGTGTAACGAAGATGGCGAGTCGATCTGTTTTGCCCCCCAGTGTATTCCTCGAGAAATTTGCCAATATCATCGGCCGATATTGAAGCTATCTCACATTCTGAGAACCTGAGCTGAAACTGTTCCATGAATCTTCGATAACTTTTTAGGGTGCTTTTTTTCAACGTAATTTT
>DMNE01000243.1 GCA_003453735.1 Nitrospiraceae bacterium
GGAACTCATCAAGATGGCTGATGCAGCTCTCTATCACGCCAAGAATCAGGGGAGGAACAGGGTAAGTCTCTACCGGGACACCCTTACATAAAATTCTTCTGTGAGCAATAGACCACGAGGAGGTTCGAAAGGAGAGATTTCCATGGAATTCAAGTCGGTGAACGTCACCATCCCTGCAGGGTGCAATATCATACTCGGCCAAACCCATTTCATTAAGACCACTGAAGACCTTTACGAGATACTGGCCACGACCGTGCCTCAGGCGAAATTTGGCATAGCCTTTACCGAGGCGTCAGGACCATGTCTCATAAGAGCCGAGGGCAATGATAACGAACTCATTGCGGTGTGCACAAAAAATCTCCAGGACATAGGGGCAGGGCATGTGTTCTGCATCTTGCTTAAGAATTCTTTTCCCATCAATGTCTTGAATCCAATAAAAAACTGCCCTGAAGTCTGCAGGATCTACTGTGCAACAGCAAACCCTTTAGAAGTTATTGTTGCTTCCACGGAGCAGGGTAATGGCATCATGGGGATAGTCGATGGGTTTCCTCCCGAAGGGGTGGAGGATGAAAAGGCCAAAAACCAGAGGAAAGACTTCTTGAGGAAAATTGGGTACAAGTTATAACGATGACATAGAGGAGGATAAATGCTTCCAGAACTGAAGTTCGATGAGAAGGGGCTCATTCCCGCCATAATTCAAGACGCCGAAAATGGGGATGTTCTAATGATGGCATACATGAATGAAGCTTCCCTTATGATGACCATAGAAAAAGGCTACACACATTTCTGGTCCCGTTCACGACAGAAGTACTGGAAGAAGGGCGAAACATCGGGCAATGTGCAGGAAGTACAAGAGATATTGTATGACTGTGATGCAGACACCCTGTTAATTAAAGTCAAGCAGCATGGCTCAGGGGCGTGTCACACGGGGAATAGGACTTGTTTTTACAGAAAAATAGGCGATCGGTGATGGGTTAGGGCAACAGGGATTAAGGAAAAGGCCCGTCGCTTGCTGCCCTCAGGCCGGGTGCGTTAATTTTGGATTCGGAGGTTTTATGAGCGACTGCATTTTTTGCAAGATCATTGAAAGGAAATTACCTGCAAAGATAGTATATGAGGACGGGGTTGCCCTCGCCTTTGAGGACATCAACCCGCAGGCACCGGTTCATACCCTGATAATACCAAAAAAACATATCCCGACAATTCTCGACCTGAAGGAAGAGGATAACAATCTCATGACTCACTTATTAACGATCGCTAAACGAGTTGCAAAGGATAAGGGCATTGCAGAAAAAGGATTCAGGATCGTAACCAATTGCAATCCCGAAAGCGGACAGGCAGTCTATCATATTCATTTCCATGTGCTTGGGGGTCGACACATGAACTGGCCGCCGGGCTAACAGCAGAAAAAAGTATTGCATGGATTAGCCTTAATCTCGGGTACACGTTCTTTTTGAATACTTTTGGCGTTCCAGAGTTTTGAGAGTGAGATTAATGACGTCGTGGAATATCTGTGCATAGTTTTAGGAACGGGTGGTGAAGCGGCAAGCACTTTGGCGACATCTGCTGTGAGGTTTTTTGGTTTTCCTGAGGTCCTTAAAAGTCCTTAAACTCTTGCACCCCCTCCTGTAACGGTCTTGACAACTGCCCTGCGCTGTGATAGTCATTTGTTAAGAAGCTAATTTATTTTCTTCAGCCGCTATAAAAGGAGGCAGCTATGAGGATACGCAGGAGAGATTTCTTAAAACTGGTCGGCGTGGGCGGGGCAGTATTTGTCTTGGGTCCGCATCAGTTTGTGGGTGCGGCCGATAAAGAAACAGGGCTGGATGATTTCTTTTTTGTTCAGCTATCCGATTCTCACTGGGGATTTAACGATCCGAAAATAAATCCCGATGCAAGCGGTACGCTGCGAAAAGCCATTGCAGCGGTCAATAGTATGAAATTCCAGCCGGATTTTGTCGTATTTACCGGCGACTTGACTCAAACTACGGACGACCCGAAGGAACGAAGGAAGCGGATGGCGGAAGTCCGCGAAATCGTCAGTGGGTTAGCGGTCAAAAACATTAAGTTCATTCCCGGAGAACATGACGCAAGCTTGGATAACGGTGAGGCTTTTCGAGAATTTTTCGGGAAAACTCATTATACATTCGAGCACAAGGGAGTGCATTTCATCGTCATAGATAATGTTTCAGACCCGACCTCAAGCATCGGAGATGCCCAGTTGCAATGGTTAAGCGATGCTTTGAAACCCCTTGATAAAGATGCGAGGATTGTGGTTTTTACGCACCGCCCGCTCTTTGATCTGTATCCGAATTGGGACTGGTGGACCCGCGACGGAGCCAAGGCTGTGAACCTCCTCATGCCCTACAAGAACGTCACGGTTTTCTATGGGCACATTCATCAGGAAAATCATCATACGACCGGACATATAGATCACCATGCCGCGAGAGGACTCATGTGGCCTTTACCCGCTCCTGGATCGCTCCCCAAAAAAGTGATGGTTCCTTGGGATCCGTCCGAGCCATATAAAGGACTTGGCTACCGAGGCGTAGATGCCAGAGTTGAAAAGGCAGAATATGTACTGAGCGAATTTCCTATAAAGAAAGGATAAGACAATGAAATCAGTAACGCAGAGCGCGGGGTTCCTGAGTGTCTTAGTTCTAGCATTTCTTATTACTCTGACCGCAAGTGCATTTTCGCAAGATCAAGGAGAGCAGGTAATCAAGGTTACGGCTAAGAAGTTTGAATACTCGCCGAACGAAATAAGACTAAAGAAGGGAGTTCCTGTGGTTTTGGAACTAACGTCGTTGGACCGGCTGCATGGATTCAACTGCCCGGATTTGGGAGTCCGGGCCGATATCTTCCCGGGCAAGGTCTCCCGCGTGCGCATTGTGCCCGACAAGGCGGGCCCCTATGAGTTCCATTGCGACATTTTCTGTGGAGAAGGCCATGAAGGGATGACAGGAAAATTAATTGTAGAAGAATAAGCTTCTAGCGAGGTTTTTTATTTGAAAATCTACAGAAGATCATGTGTCTGTATTTTCTGCAATCTATTTTATCTTTAGTTATGGCTAGGTTGGCCTGATGTCAATTGCAAAGCCTTAAAGGGAACCCACTCACGCAGAGACAGGCCAGAGACGACGATCAGGTAATGTTTTGAAGGGTAACATGTTAAGGCAAAAGGAAAGTCATGGTGCCGAAGGCGGGATTTGAACCCGCACGGGTTTCCCCACACGCCCCTCAAACGTGTGTGTCTACCAGGTTCCACCACTTCGGCTAACATTAATATTACTCCAATTATCGGGAGGTTTTCAACTTTTTCCATCCCGATATGATAATCTTCTTACATGTCCGAGCAGGAGCTCCGGGACGAGATAATGCGCCTGAGGAAACGGCTCGCCGAGCTTACCCCTCCGCTCGAAGTCCTGCTTAAAAGAAGGGGCTTTAAGCTTTATAAGAAGGAGCCTTCCGAGGACCTGCTCCTGCCCGAGGACCCCGGACTGGCGGATAGTTTTTACGAAATGATGAAAAGATACTCCTTCCGGCTTTTCTTAAGGGATGTCATACAGAAACGGGAGGGTTTTACCCGGGCAAGCATTACCCGGTACGCGACAGAGGGGGTAACCGGCGGATATCTGGAATACCTTATGGTGGCGGGGCTGGTGGCTGAGAAGTCCGGTATCTTCCGCCTTAAAAAGCCCCGGAAGAGTTTCGGGGAGACGCTCGAGTGGTTCCTTGCCCAGATTTTGAGGCGTGAGTTCGGCGCGGGAGTCGCATGGGGAGTTAAATTCAGGCGCCCCAGAGTGGGAGGGGACTACGACCTGATAGCCAAGATGGATTCCTCCATACTGTATATGGAAGTTAAATCCTCACCGCCAAAGCAGATATATCAAAATGAAATCGCGGCCTTCCTGGACAGGGTCGAGGACCTGGCGCCGGATCTCGCCCTGTTCTTCATGGATACCGAACTCCGGATGAAAGACAAGATAGTCCCCATGTTCGAGGAGGCGCTCGCGGCCAGAGGAGGCTCCCATTTAAGTACGCTGCCGGTTAAAAGGCTCGAAAGAGAGCTCTTTGAGATTGGAGGGAAAGTCTTTATAATAAACTCCAAGCCCTCGATAGAGGCGAATATCGAAAGAATCCTGGGCTATTGGTTGAGGAGGATGAAGACCGTATGAATACTTCCAGCACGGGCGCATGCGCTATATGCGCCTGGAGGCAAGACTGCAAGAAGAAGTTCACCTTATCGGGCAGGGATATACGGTGCCCGGAGTTCGTCAAAGACCTCTCGATAAGAGAACCGGAAAGCAGGCATGATGATGAGGCAGGCGGCAAAGGAGAGCTCAAATCCTAAGGCTTCTGGCCTATACCGCCGTTTTCCTGCTCCTGCTCGTGCCCGGCTATTTCATGCTGAAGATGGTCCGGCGCGCGGCGGAGAACACCCCCATGCCGGCGCTCCAGGCGGCCACCCCGGCAAAAGATAACTTCCAGCCGTGGTTGTTAAACGGGTCCGGCCCCAGCCGAGCCGGTTTTCCAAACGGAAATTCCGCCTCGGCATTGGAGCCCCCCAAAGAAGAAAATGCCCGGTCAGACGATGAGGGGCGCAAAAAAGCGGAGGCGATAAACACGGCAAACAATAACT
>DMNE01000439.1 GCA_003453735.1 Nitrospiraceae bacterium
GTCCATCATCATCTTGCCTTGTTCCATCATCATCTTGCCCTTGTCAGTCATCATCTTGCCTTTGTCCATCATCGTCTGGCTCTTTTCTATCATCTTTTCAGCGTCTTGTGAAAGGCAAACACCGATGGAAAGCATCAGCACTAGGGTGGAAATAATTGTGACTGATACTAATATCCTTTTCATTTCAAATCCTCCTTTGATGGTCTACAAAGTTTTAAACTTGCTTTAAGATATCCAACAGAGTTATGAGAAAAGATCCGCACTTAGTTTCTTGACCGCTTTTTAAACAATGTTTCTCACCCCCTTCAATTGTTTTTCGCTCGTGTTCAAGAAGGTCTGCTTTTCAATCGGTCCAACATAGCTTATCATTGTCTGTACTTCCTAACTACGTTAGGCCACTTGAACCATTGTCGCCGTCGGCAGTTCGCAGCGGGGCATAGCGACATTGATGTTTCCCTTATCATTGAGGTGCCCCTTAAACATATCCTAATCAAAGCTTATCAGTTATAAGTCCGCTGTCAAGGACCCCGTCCGCATCAGGCTATAGAGATCTTTCTGATCGTGTCAATTTGTCAGATCTGCGTGGACGATGGAGTCTGGAACTGTTCAGTACGAATGGAAAGGATAGGTAGCGAAAAGTAAAATAGGTGTTGTGTACGCATAGGAAGAACATTCAGGGCCAGCACGCTATCTCTCGAGTTGACCCGTGTCATACAATGCCTCAATGTCAAAAGCAGGTACGGTAACGGAGATATAGACAAGTTTCTCCGGTCCTGCACTCTCAACCGCGTGCTCCACGTTTGAGGGGATATAGAGGAGATCGCCTACCTGAACATCGGCAATCTCAGAGCCGACCTGTATACGACCGTTACCGCTGACAATGATATAGGCTTGTTCCGGCACGTGATGATGGGGCTGCTGATAAGAGCCTGGCTCGACCTCAACCCTGGCAACTGATAGATTATCAGTTGGCGTATCTCCCGACTGTAGCAGTATGTGCGATACCAAGCCTGGGCGAATTCGCTTTGGTGACTCTGCAAGACTTCTTTTGAACATTAGTTAGTCGTCCTCCGGCAGCGATTGGCGATTTTCATTTGAACTACATAGAATTTTAACAGACTGAGTGTCGCGGAGTACAGGAAGAAGCTGAAAAATCTATTTGATACTTCTTACCGATCTTTTTTGTGCAGAGTACGGGACGAAATATGGTCAATAATAGGTCGTCAGAAGCGTGAGATTAATTTTGTTTGCTCCTTCCTGAAGCCTACACTGAGGCTTTTCTGCCACGGCACAAGGTTTCGGTTGGCATTAGATAGTCAGCGAAAATCTGACCGCTAGATATTACGTGTAGTAACGCCCAGCATGCATCGGGCCCTTCAGGTTGTCGACAAAAACCTTTGGATCGGGTTTGTGGTCATTTCCCATCGTCAGCCTCAGCCGCAGGTTCCTCCCTCTAGTTCCCGTTGCCATGCTCATGTCCATAGTATATCTTTTTTTTGATTCGAAAACGATATAATCAAGACCCAGAACAAAAGAAACTCAGCGCGCCCTGCCCGCAATAAAACCGTGGATAAGCAGGATTATTATAGCTCCGATAATTGCCCCGATAAACCCTGCCGCCTCACCTGCTTTGTAGAGGCCGAGTGCCTGTCCGGCATAGGTTGCGACGACCGAGCCTCCAATGCCCAGGAGGGTTGTGAGGATGAACCCCATACTCTCTTTCCCGGGATGGATGAACTTTGCTATGAGGCCAACGACAAAACCGACGAGAATCGTCCAAATAATGTGCATTGTCCTTCCCCTTCCTTAACGAAATTACTATAGAGAAAACTCGAACGTATCATACACTGATAACCCCTACCAGCCTTTCATCTCCTCACCAAAATATACGCTTGTGACTGGCCGTGAGCCTCCTTCCAGCAGGCGACTACTGTCAAGGTGCCCGAAAAACTGTATGAGGTTAGCCACGGTGCCCGTCCATCCGGTCTGGTGACTCGCGCCGAGGCCAGCTCCGTTGTCCCCATGAAAATACTCATAGAAGTAAATGTAGTCCTTCCAGTGCGGGTCGCTCTGAAACTTCTCGGTGCCGCCGTAAACAGGCCGTCTTCCGTTCTGGTCACGGGTAAAAGTGCTGACAAGGCGGTCGGCAATCTCCCTAGCGACCTCAAATAGCGTCATCTGCTTGCCTGAACCAACCGGGCATTCCACGGTAAAGTCATCCCCATAGTAGAGGTGGAACTGCAACAGGGCCCTTATTATCATGAGGTTCACCGGCATCCAGACGGGGCCTCGCCAGTTTGAATTGCCGCCGAACATGCCAGAGTTCGACTCGGCCGGAAGATACTCAACCCGGTATTCCTGTCCATGGACCGTAAAGACATATGGGTGGTCCTTGTGCCATTTTGAGACCGACCTGATCCCGTGAGGCCCGAGGAATCTCTCTTCGTCAAGCATTTTGGAGAGAATCCTCCGCAGTTTCTCCTCGTTTAGAATTGCCAGCAGATGCCGTCCCTTAACGCCCGGCTTCTGAAGCCGCTGAATATTCTGAAGCAGTTCGGGATGTCTCTTTATGAAGTCGTCAACACGCGCCTTAATCCTGGGGAAACGATCAGCGAGTTCCTGCGAGATGACGCTCGTCGCGCACAGCGGCAGAAGACCAACCATCGAGCGCACCTCGATGCGCATAGCTGTGCCATCAGGCATCGTTAGGAGATCGTAAAAGAACCCCTCTTCCTCATCCCACAATTCGTCCTGGATCTGACCCGGTCGGTCCATTACCCCAGCGATCAGGAGGAAGTGCTCGGCAAACTTGATGGCCACTCCTTCGTATGAATTGTCATAGGCGCAGAGCTCAAGGGCCAGCTCCAACATAGTCTGGCAGTAAAAGGCCATCCAGGCGGTGCCGTCAGCCTGCTCCAGCACGCCGCCGGTTGGTAAAATCGAGCTGCGGTCAAAGACCCCAATATTGTCCAGACCAAGGAACCCTCCCTCAAAAATATTGTTGCCAAGAGAATCCTTCCGGTTTACCCACCATGTGAAGTTCAGCAGAAGTTTCTGAAATGCCTCCTTCAGAAAAACCACGTCATCCTTGTACCCCATCTGACGTCGAACGCTGTAGGTGAACAAAGTGGCCCAAGCATGCACCGGGGGATTTACATCCCCAAAGTTCCACTCATACGCCGGGATTTGACCGCTCGGGTGCATGTAAACCTCGCTAAGGATCAGGTCAAGCTGATGTTTGGCAAAGTAAGGGTCCACCATGTTCAACACAACGGTGTGAAACGCAAGGTCCCACGCGGCGTACCAGGGATACTCCCACTTGTCGGGCATCGAAATAATATCGTTGTTAACCATGTGAAACCATGACCGGTTGCGCGTATTGACACGCCTTCCCCCAAGCAGGGGATTTGCATCATGCTCCCTGAGCCACTGCGACAGGTCAAAAAAGTAATACTGCTTTGACCACAGCATGCCGGCCAGAGCCTGACGCATAACCTGCCTTGCGTCCTCAGCTACAGATGGCGGGGTGATGTGGTCGTATAGCTCGTCCGCATCGCTGATCCTGGCGGCGAAAACATCGTCGTAGTGCTGGCCGAAAACATCTCCCTGAGGATAAATAGAGGAAAGGCTGTCCGGCGCCTTGTCAGTGAGGCGCAGCCTAATCATAGCCATCTGCCCGCCTTCTACGTTCAGCTCGTAATGGGCTGAGACCTTCGTACCCCTAGCATTGGGATTGATCGCATGCTTTTGCCCATTCACTAAGCAGTTGTTGATGCCATCCTTGACATACGGGCTCGGATTCAGGGTGCCGAAAATACGCTCATTGTTCGTCTCGTTCTCCGTGAACAGAGCCTCCACATTCCCCTCGCAATACAAAAAGCGATCCCCTAGCTCCGAGTGCCATGCTTGGACCAGCGTCGTCCCCTTCGGCCCGTCGATACGGTATAGCAGGGGCCTCTCGGCGCCAGCAGACCACGACCACGTGTTGCGGAACCACAGTGTAGGTAACACATGCAGCAGGGCCGCTTCCGCCCCCCGATTGTAGGTGCTGATCTTGATGAGGATATCCTCCGGTGCCTCCTTGGAATATTCCACAAACACGTCAAAATACCTGTCATCGTCGAACACTCCCGTATCGATCAGTTCGTACTCCATTTCAAGGCGGGTGCGCGCCCTGTTGGTTCTGACGAGAGCGTCATACGGATAAGCGCGTTGCGGGTACTTGTACAGGTATTTCATGTAGGAATGCGTGGGTGTGCTGTCAATGTAGAAGTAATATTCCTTCACATCCTCGCCGTG
>DMNE01000400.1 GCA_003453735.1 Nitrospiraceae bacterium
TCCACATACTCCTGAAACACAATCTGCTGGGCTGGTATCTCAAATCGCATCCCCTCCAGCCACCGAAAATGCGCTTGTGTCCACTTGCTCCTCTCACCATACTTCTTCCCGTGCCGCAACAGAAATGCCCCAAGCCTCTGTCTCGCATGCCCTTCCATGATCTTCATATCTTCACGGGCACGGGTGAGATCTCTTATCGCTTCCTGTTCTCTGTCCGGCACCCACACCGGCGTCAACTCTCCTGCTCGATATAAACGAGCAAGGGTGGTTGCATCCCGCCGATTCGTCTTCACACGATCCCCTGGTTTCTTCGGAATAAGTGACGGAGCTACCACATCACATCTCTGACCAAGGGCTATCAACTGACGATAGACATCATAACCGCACGGTCCCGCTTCGTAACAAAATGCTACGCTTTCCCCATTGGAGGCTACTTTCTTTACCAGCCTCCTTAGTGCTTCTGCCTCGTTGGATATCTCGCCGTAGTAAATCGGCTCGTTTCGCCCTTCATGGGCTATTGCAACTGCTATCGTCTCCTTGTGCACGTCCAATCCTACATACTTCCTGGTATACTGATTCATAACCTGTCCTCCTTAATTGTGGCTCTGAGCCTTTGGTTTTCCTACCTTATAGCTTAACCCACGCGCCTTAAGGTAGGACAGGTTAATACATTATGTCTAAGCACCGGCCTTGCACTAACAGATTACTACCCAAACAAACACCTCTTAGTGGATGACTTCGCCAATAAGGAAACGGATTTCGGAAGCGTTATTAACAGATGCGGAGTACTGGAAAAAAGTGTCAAAAAAGATTTTTGGATAACATATAGAAGTCCGCGTCAGGTAGCGGCGGATCATAAAAGGTTTCTCTCCGACAACAACATTCCTGGCGTGTTAAGTATAGCCACTAGTCCGCATTTTCGAGAGAGCAAACGACTTCAACTTCGGTTGAAAGGGGCATACGAAAGAATATTGACTTCCCCCGGACGAGAGCAGTGATCTCAATGCCTATGGATGCTGTCCAGTGTTGAAGGTGAATCCGTGAACATTCGGCAGCATATTCCGCCGAACTATCAGCACCCCCATTCCGGGTTCCATGGCTTCGTACGCAGAAGCGTCGGGTCCCTGATTAGGCGGAACGTTGAGATCGCTGGCGGTGAACTGCCCTGTGATGATCAGGTGCCCCTGCCCGTCCCGCAGCATCGCGGGGGGCGCACCGGTGTCATAGTTCCCAAGGCGTTCTTGCCACAGTATTAAGGTTTCTCGAGGAAATGGACGCTGATGCGGCGCGCGGAGTACCTCTTCTACTTCTCACAAATGGGGTCTCTCTTCGGGGTCTCAGCTTCTCCCTAGTAACTGAGATGCACGCGACATCATCTGAAGTGTAAGCTTACATCTCGTAATCAACTCGTTGGAAACCTGAAAAGGAAGTGTGGGGTGCATATTAATATTCGGGGGCTATACAGTAAAGCTTAAGAGGCCATCCAATCATTTGCGTGTGGTATAATTCCATAAAGGAGGTAACAATCGTCTATGTTTGAAAGAATATCCTTTGAACCGCAAATTATGGGCGGAAGAGCATGCATACGGGGCATGCGGATTCCGGTATCTGTAATCGTAGGACAGATTGCCCACGGCGCCACCGTAGAGGAGATACTTCAGGATTACCCAGACCTCACCCGTGAAGACATCACTGAGTCACTTGAATACGCCGCCTGGTTAACCCAGGAAGAAGTCCACGCCGTTTAGCCTAATGCGATTTCTTGCCGATATGGGCATATCCATGAGGGTCGTGGAGTGGCTCCGTTCGAACGGTCACGACGTGGTACATCTACGGGAACAAAAGCTTTTCTCCCTTCCGGACAATGAGATTTTTGACAGGGCGATCAACGAAAGCCGTATTATACTGACTTTTGATCTGGACTTTGGAGAGATTGTAGCCCTCTCCAAAAGCAGAAAAGTAAGCGTAATCCTATTTCGACTTCGTAATACGACCACGCCCTTCGTTATAAAGAGACTCGATACAGTGATGACCGAATCCGCCGCACTTCTTGAAGAGACGCATATCGTCATAATAGAGGAGAATAGATACCGTATCCGGAAGTTTCCAGATGTGTATAAGAAGTGATGTTTCTTTGCACTTATATTCAACACATTCGGACAAACTGTGTCGCACTATATTCCTCCCTAAAGTTAACGCCTAAGACCTCCGTCATGAAATGACAACATTCGATCCGAAAGAATCACGCTGACTGCAATTACTGTGGAAGAGACTGCGTAAGACAGATACCCGGGTATGGGACAGATCAAGATAATCTATCCTGGGGCATCAGGTGAAGCCAACTGTCCCTCTCAGGCGTTCGCAATAGACTTGAATGCTGAAGCGACTGAAGAAAGCTTACAGACTGATTTGTTGTCCATCTACTGCCGCAAGCACATTCGGGAAGACGGCAGTGTAGAAAAAGCAATAGACTTATTGGGGAAATTACCTTTCGTGGGTTTCAGGCTATAGCCTCCAAGCCCTTCTTTTGTACAACAGTCAGCAGCTTAAGCGCCGTCCCGCTCGGTTTTTTTTGACCTTGTTCCCATTTACTTAATGCTGAGACCGACACGTTTAAATACTGAGCAAATACGGCTTGACTGACACCGGCACGTTTTCTGAGCTGTGTGATCTGCTTGGGGGAGAGATCTCTGATAGTTGTCAGGCATGAGGCGTCAAATTCGCGCATGGTTTTTTCGTCTATCAGGCCGATCTTATGGAGATCGCTCGCGCCCTCGTGTACCGATCTTAAAACATCGCTTTTATATTTTTTCTTTGACATATTTTACCTCCTCTATTTTTCCTTCATTAAGTGCTCTTGTCATATCTGCTTCTGCCAATTACAAGTAAAGCTTGGCAAATTTCTTGAGTTGTGCCAATTCTTCATCAGTAAGATTAGCCTTATCATTTTTAGGAAACCCGTGCAGAAACACTGAACGCATTCCCTCGCGATAAGCAATCGCAGTTCTATAACCGCCCCTTTTCCCTCCACCTGGTCTTGCCACTCGTTTTTTAAAAAGCCCGCCACCCATATCTACTACATCCAACCCCTTTTCCATTTCCAGTACCGCTTCGACCAGCTTTGCATCATTTATTCCTTCTTTTCGAGCGAACCGTGTAAACGGTTTTGTCTTAAATACTCGCAATCATAACCCCCCGTTCATTTTATATATTATAACACTTGGTGCTATAATGCAATATTGTTTCGGTACTTAGAAATCTTGTACAGCGAAATCTGCAGTGTGCCAACTAGGATGCCTCTCTTTGTGTTTGACAAATGCTGTGAGAATTACGATTTCTAAAAGTACTCTTGCCTGGCGCTATCTTTCACGAGGCGATGCTAACCGCCCNNCTTGCCCTGATTTTTTTATCCGATACAAACGCCCCTTGATTGTTGACTCCACTGACTACTCCTCAAAACCAGATCGCCGGCGAGATCACTCTCCCCGAGAGAAACACGTGTTTCCGCAGCATGGGATTCGCCGCGTTGTTCATCCAGTAGTTCGCACGGGACCCTTCTTTTCGCGGCCTGGGATTTCACTCCGTAACTTTTAGGGATTGCGGCGTGGGAAGAAGGCGCGCACGTAGTGGCGCCTCCCCCTCTCTCCACCTAACGTAGTGACCTAAACGCCGCACGAACCTCGGACGCGAAGAGCTCCGGCTGTTCCCAAGCTGCAAAGTGTCCTCCTTTGTCGAGCTTGTTGTAATGAATCAGTTTGGGATACGCCCGCTCCGCCNNTTTGGCATTGAAATACCCTTTGCCCCAATACTCCCAATAGAGACGGGCGCCAGAAAGCGCCGTGTTCGTCAACCAGGTGATCGTGATGTTGTCGAGGATGTCATCGCGCGTGAGTCCTTCCGATTCTCCCTTGAAGACGCGTGAGATCAGCTCATAGCTGCGCGCATCGTGATCAAGGAAATAAGCCGCCAGGCCGATGGGTGAGTCCGCGATTCC
>DMNE01000406.1 GCA_003453735.1 Nitrospiraceae bacterium
TCTGCTAACGCGGTCTGCATTACTCCTTAACTGTTCCTCAAATCCACACTAAGGTGATACCAAGTCTCAACGGCAAACGGGAAAAAAGTCGGATCACCCGGCAGTCGTGAATATCTGTTGTCTTGTTCCCAAAGATAGAGAATTTCTATTGTTTATGCGTTGTGGGATTGACCCGCGCTCCCTCTGCAGAAAGAGTATCACATCCTGATAAAATGTCAAGGGATCCAGAGCGTTGCCATCCCTCACTGTGAATGTGGGACAACTCTATTTGAGGGAGTGATTCAGTGCCCCGTCAAACACGCACTCTTAGAGAAGATTCGCCCTTTCAGCGCTATGCCGAGGAAGTTTAATTCGCGCTGCGGAAAGAAGGATGCCGCTTACAGCGAAGTAAGCCTGACGGTGTGTCTATTATCTACCCATATAAGGAAGATGGTACAAAGATGGTGTATCTTTCCGAGGAGTCGATCTCCGAAATAGATTCTTTTCAAAAACCCGCCAAAGGCTTTCGTCCGCCCCTATCCAGGCGCTAACCTTTCGGTATATCCCTGAAACTGGGGGATGGCAAGGCCCCGCCCCAAAAGGGCTTGCAAAGCCACTACNNGCGAAGCCACTACCACGAGATGACTCTGTCATGAGTAAAGATGTCCTCTATTATGCTCTCATAGGAAAGGTCACCCGCACTGAGTTCGAGAACCTTCACCTCGTTTCCGCGATATTGCCTCTCGATGATCTTTCGTATTGTTTCGTCAAGCTCTGACCGTATAATATAGAAAATTTTCATTTCTCCTTCCCTAAAAGATCGGGTTTTATAAAACGATCACCCCGTCAGCATGGTGATTCATAACAGCATTGTTATACTGACTTCCACAGACAATCTCCTTGGACATCCCTTCTTGTGAAACCCCTAGGAGGCGTGTGCTATAATCACAAAAGCACATCGATACTCCCTCGATCTTACAAAGACTCTGAAAAGCGGAATACCCAAAAAGCCTGACTCCGTCATCCATGACAAATATGGTCGCTTCATGGCCTTTCCTGATTGCCGCATGGGTAAGACCGGCAATGTGATCGAGATTTCTGTCTGTGGTTACCAATATCCCAAGTTTCATCTCATCACTTACGCGGCTGATATCCTATCCCCCAGTAGTTGAAAAGGTACATTTTTGCTCGGGTTTCCCGGCAGTTTCTGTAAATCCAGCTATACCCAATATACTAAACATTCCTGTGGATGTCATGCTGCATCGCCCTGCTGGCATTTCACTCTGCATCTTGTATAATGATAATATGAGGCTCACTCCGAATGCACTTAAGGTTCTTCGGGCAAGGTACCTCCTCAAAGACGGGCACGGCGCAGTCATCGAGACGCCGGAGGAACTTTTTCGGAGAGTGGCGTCCTCCATCGCTTCTGCGGAAAAACTCTATGGTGAAGACCCGATCATCTGGCAAGACAAATTCTATTCACTCCTGAGTAATCTCAAATTCCTTCCCAACTCTCCCACCCTCATGAATGCGGGCAAGGACATCGGCCAGCTTGCTGCTTGTTTCGTACTCCCCGTTGATGATTCTATGACCAGTATCTTCGACACCTTGAAGAACGCTGCTCTCATACTCCAAAGCGGCGGCGGAACAGGCTTTTCCTTTTCTCGGTTGCGGCCAAGGACCGATGTCGTTCGATCGACAGGCGGGGTAGCAAGCGGCCCGGTCTCCTTCATGAAAATATACAACACGGCAACAGAGGTCATAAAGCAAGGGGGTGCACGGCGAGGCGCTAACATGGGCATCCTCCGCATAGACCATCCTGATATCCTCGACTTCATCAGGATCAAGAGGAATGAGAAGGAGCTTACAAACTTCAATATATCAGTGACGGTCACTGACGCATTTATGAATGCCGTGAAGACAGATAGCGAATATGATTTAATAAATCCGAGAAGCAAGACCGTTTCAGGAAGGTTAAGGGCAAGGACGGTCTTTGATGAAATCGTTGCGAGTGCATGGGAAACAGGGGATCCCGGACTGGTCTTTATCGACCGGATCAATCAGTACAACCCGACTCCCCAGTTAGGCAATATGGAAAGCACAAACCCCTGCGGGGAGCAGCCTCTTCTTTCGTATGAGGCATGCATCCTTGGCTCGCTGAACCTCTCGAAATATGTAACAGGACTCCCGATAGCCAGTCAGCCTTCTACGGCCAGGACATTAAGAGAGGGTATCGATCTCGTTACGCTCTCTCAGGACATAAAGACAGCGGTGCGGTTCCTTGATAATGCCATCGACGTGAACCGGTATCCCCTCCCAGCGATAGAGGCGATGCATAAAGGGAACCGGAAAATTGGCCTTGGTGTCATGGGTTGGGCGGATATGCTGATACTCCTCGGTATCCCGTATAACAGTAAGAGAGCGTATGAATTTGCCCAGGAAATGATGAAATTTATCAGAGATACGTCGCGATCCGCCTCAGTTGAGCTCGCAGAAAGCAGAGGCGTTTTCCCCAATTTCATGGGATCCGTATTCGATGCACCCGGCATGCCGCATCCGAGAAACGCCACGACCACTACTATTGCGCCAACAGGAACCCTTTCAATCATAGCGGATTGTTCCAGCGGCATAGAACCTCTTTTTGCCCTTGCGTATAGGAGATTTATCCTCGATACGGAACTCACCGAAATAAATAAGTATTTTTTCAGGGTTGCGAAGGAAAGAGGCTTTTACAGTGAAGAACTCGAAGAAAGGATCATCGGACAGGGCAACGTCAAAGGGATAAAGGGAATACCGGCAGATATAAAGCGTCTCTTCAGAACAGCCCTTGAGATTCCCCCTGAAGATCATATAGAGATGCAAGCAGTATTCCAGGAATACACGGATAATGCCGTATCAAAAACCATAAATCTTCCACATAAGACAAGAAAGGAAGATGTGTACCATGCTTTTATGCTCGCCTACGAAAAGGGCTTGAAAGGCATAACGGTATTCAGATACGGAACAGCAAAGAGGGGTACCCTCGTCAGATTTACTGAATCTGATTGAACTATCAGAGGCACCTGACTCCATTCTGTGCAGAATATTAGGGAAGAATTGACATTTCGAACATTCTTGATATTATGATTTCAGGGTTGTAGAGAAATCCTTATACTGTCTGACGGAATAGGGAGAACCTTGTCACTTGCAGCAAATCTCCTCAGCGCAACAGCCCACGACATTACTCAGCTCATGCCTGAGCGATACGCGGCCTTTCGGCCACTCGTGGAGGATGGGATAAGTTTTTTTCTGGGGCGCCTAACCCCGGACCGGTTCGCACACATCCTTGCCGATCAGGCGAAGATGCCTGCCACAACAAGCCTAACAGAACGAACCATTCTATTTTTGCGTCGCTGTCCTTCTTTACAGAAGCTCGGGCAGGTTGTAGCTCGTGATCGTCGCCTCGCTCCAGAGCTTCGCAAAAGCCTCCAGAGGCTGGAGTCGTCAGTTCCCTCAATACCGATTACCGACGTTCTCCCGATCATCCGACAAGAAATAGGCAATGCTGCCAAAATTTCCGTAGCGCACCGAGCCTTGGCTGAAGGCAGTGTCGGAGTGATTGTGCCATTCACCTGGCGCGAGACTGGGCCATCCACTCTGCGGCATGGGGTTTTCAAGCTGCTTAAGCCAGGCGTTGAGGAATGTCTTCAAGAAGAGCTCAAGATCTGGTCGGCTTTGGGTCCTTTTCTCGAGGAGCGAAGCGTCAGTTATGGCCTGCCCAAGCTCACTTACCGCGAAACCTTTGACGCAGTCCGAAGGCAGCTCTTAAGTGAAATCCAGTTGGATCAGGAGCAGAAACACCTTGCCGAAGCGGCCAAATTCTACTCCGATTTTCCGCAGGTCCTTATTCCCCGAGTGCTCGCTTTCTCGACTCCACGCATAACAGCGATGGAGCGCGTGTATGGGCGCAAAGTCACCCATGCTCACGCATCGGAAGAGGAACGTCAAAAGCTGGCAGAGACTATTGCCGAAGCTCTCATCGCCAAGCCATTCTGGAGTCTCGCCCCTGACGTGGTTTTTCACGCTGATCCCCACGCGGGCAACCTCTTCCAAACACGCGATGGTCGGCTTGCAGTTCTGGATTGGAGTCTGACAGTCAATTTATGCAAGGGAGAGCGGGCTCAAATAGTTCGTGTTGTGCTGACCGCTCTGGCTCTTGACGAAGCCGGCCTCTGCCAGGCTGTATCGTGCCTCGCAAAGACCAGACCTGAGGAATCGATATTGAGGACTGCCGTACGCGACGCTCTTCGCCAAGTCCGTACCGGCATGTTTCCAACTCTTGACTGGATGCTGATGTTGCTCGATCGACTGGCAACTTCGTGCTATGTAGAGTTTTCCGAGGAACTGACGCTATTTCGCAAAGCGTTGCTCGCCCTCCAAGGTGTGTTGATGGACCTCTCGGAAGCCCCCATTGCCAACAGGGTGCTGATCAGAACTGGAGCAACTCAGTTTGCTCGTGAATTTTTCGACCGGATCCTGAATCCAGCAGGGTCAGACCTGCTTGGCACCCATGTGTCGAATGAAGACCTGTTTTCCCTCTGGGCTTCTTTGCCCATCACAGCAACCCTTTTCTGGCTAGGTTCGTGGCAAGATCGGTTAGAAGAGGCTCGAGCGGTTCTCCAGAAAACAAGTCGGAGAACCTAGCATAATAATTTCTGCGAGTAGGCTGGAGTTGCTAATGCAAATCACAACAAAACCAGCTTTCACAGACTGAATCTGACCAGGGAATGGACTTGTTTGCTCTGGCAAATCCGATCAGACCTCACGCCCTATGCAGATTATGCTGAACGGAGCCCCGCTTTCCGACGGGCTCCGCTCAGACGGCCATTGATCCCTGAACCCCAAAAAGCTTGGAATTTTCTATCAGTTTCTATAAAGCGAGATTTACCCCCTCGAATGCACTGCTATTGCCCCGGCGGCGGAGCTTGATAGCCAGGCGGAGCTTGATAGCCGGACGGTTCAGAGCCGAGGTCAGGCGGTGGAGGTGGTGGTGGCATTCTCCTGACACGTGGAGTCGACGTTACTACTCCGGGAATCTGGTTACCTTTGGCATACATGCACTGTATATATGCGTTATCGTACCGACGCTGTGCCTGCCAGCCAGAAGCCTGACCAGCATTGGCTCCTGCGGCCGTTCCGACAAGAAGGCCGCTCGCAGCGCCGATTGCCGCGCCAGCACCTAAGCCACCATAGGCGGAGCCGATTGCCGCGCCCAAGCCCGCTCCGATGGCCGTGCCAACGACGGCCCCTGTAGCGGTATTCTGATTCGCTAGTTGCTGAGGGTTCTGTTGTCCGATCTGCTGCGCCGCCCACTGCTTACAGATAGCGTCATCCGCCTGGAATTGCTCAAATGACTTTCCCGGGGGTGGCAATGCCATCACACTAGGGCCTGTGGGGACGGTGGCACATCCGCCCGCCACAAACAAAATCGGCAACAGCAGAAATGAAATAATGTTTCGTCTAGCCTTCATTCTGTCTTCACCTCCCTTGGTCAGGTGCCGAGGGTGGTACAACCTTCAACCAGCCCTTGGGACACTGTTTAATATATGGATAGTAGCCCTGAGGATTCGTGCAGAAATACCAATAGCTCTGCTCCTCTGGTTGCTGGGTCTGCTGGACATACACCTGAGATTGCTGTTGAGCAGCGTAGGGTGGGGGCGAATAATACGGGTAGTATGGACCGTAGCTATACGGATAGTACGCAGGTCCCCACCACGGACCCCATCCAGGACCAACCCAGACAACTACTCTACCCGCAAATGCGGGCGGTGCGCTTGCTTGTATAACCACGAGAATCCCGAGTACTACAAATATAAGAAAAAAAATGTTTTTTTCCATTTTATCCTCCTCCTTTGCATGGAACTCTTTTGGTTTCCCTCTAGTAAAGTGACGTTGATAACAACCAGAAGGTTACAAAAAAAACCAGGGACATCCATGCAACGTTTTGACCCCAAAGCCTATTCATCCCGTCCCAAATGGGCGGGCTGTACTTTTCTTAGAGGAATTCTTACTATCGCTCGTGTGAATTATGACACAGTATTTTGGCCTGGCATGGCCAAAGACTTTTTGAGTCCGTTTATCAAATCTTCAGCCTTCCCGCCCTCCTCGTGCGGTGCTAGCAGTTGATATTTGACAAAAGCATCAATTGCGGCCTTTTTTTCTTCTAGAAGAGCAAGAACAAGACCCAGATTAAAATACAGGTTTGGAAACGTGGGATTGATCTCTGCGGCCAACTCATAATGCAACCTTGCCAAACATAGGTTATCTGTCTCAAAATAAAGGTTTCCCAGATTATAATGAGATTCGAAGTGTCTCGGATCACGCTCCAGTGACTTCGTAAAACAGTCGAAAGCCTTTGCAGTTCTTCCGGCTTTGGACTCGATGATGCCCAGGTTGCAATAGGCGTCGGCTACGAGGTCACCTTCCGAGATCGCTTTCCGGTATGCCTCCTCGGCCCGGCTGTCGTCCCGCTCGTCCAACAGCAAAGCTTCATCAAAAGAGCTCCTGTTAGTAGGGATTCGTCGAATCTGTCCTAACCTTGCAGAGAACAGGTTCAACTGATCTACATTCCCTTTCTTGCGCTTCTTCACCCGCTCAAAACCGAACTTCGACGGTGGTCTTAAAGGGAACTGTAAAATTTTACCCATATAAGACTAGATTGCCGCCCTTGACTTGGTCTTTGCTTCCTTTGCGGCAACTGTTTTTTTCTTCCCCGTTGCTTTCTCCATCGGCTTCTTGTGGGCTTTAGCCTGCTCGATGCTTTGCCTCAAGGCTGTCAAGATGTCCACCACCGGCTTCTCTTCCGTTTCCACCGTGACTATTTCCTTGCCTTCAATCTTCGCCTCAATCATCGCCCTGAGCGCATCATGATACTTATCCGTCAGATCAATTTTATCCAGCGTTGTGCTCATGGAATCCACGAGACTGCGTGCAAGCTTGAGCTCCTCTTTATCTACAGACTTTCCATCAAGCTGAGGAATCTCATTGATGTTTCTGATCTCCCTGGGTGACCGGAGTTTGTAAAGCACCACGGCATTCTCGTAAGGTGCAATCATAACCACATCTTCTCGTTCATGCAATACTACTTTGCCTATTCCCATCTTGCCACTCTCCCTTAGTGCCGCAGCCAAAAGGGAGTAAGCTTTCACCGCTACGGGTCCGTCAGGTCCCGCATAGTATGGCGCCTCATACAGCGTGGGGCGCACCTCCTTTGTATCAATGAATCCCTCGATTTCGATTATCTTTGTGCTCCTGAGGTTTATTTTCTCGAGATCTTCTTTTTCGACAATTACATACCGGTCGGGCTCATATTTGTATCCCTTGACAATCGCTTCGGAGGACACCACCTTATTGCACTTCTTGCATCGCTTATCATAGCCAATAAGACCGTCGTCATCCTTGTGCAGCAGATTAAACCTGATCGCCTGTTCCGTATCCACAGCATTATAAATAAGGACAGGTATCGTCACAAGTGAGAAACGAATGTGGCCTTTCCAAATTGCTTTCATATCTTACCTCCAAGGATTGTAGAGGGACACGATACTCAAACAATCCCGTTTTCGATGATATCTTCTAATCTCATTATATCCCCATCTGCCACCCCTTTCAAGCAGCTGTAGAGAGAGGAGGGATGACATAATCCAAAATCAACCATAAACTTGAAATGCAGAGACTGATCTGCCTTCTTCGCTTTTGAAGCAATACTAATCATTACGGGGATCAACGAGATTTCTTGTTTCTTGAGGGTCAAGGTAATACGGTTATGCGCTCAAATCCGGGCGGAGTCTGAGAAAGACCGGCTCGCGCAACATCCCGTCTATCGTCGCAGAAGCGTACTGCACCTCGCAGATGACCTTGGGCTCGATCCATACGGTCTGGGCATCGTCAAGTGGCTTCTCTTTGACTGGTCTCTTTACACGCTTGATATTCTTCAATTGGGCGAAAATCGCTTTCATCAGCCTGACATCAAATCCCGTTCCCACTTTGCCCACATACCGCAAGTTATTGCCCTCTTGCAACGCTATTTGCAGTGCACCGAACAGCATCTCGCGATCGCCCTTTCCTCTTGTGTAGCCGATGATCACGCACTCAGTAGTCCTTCGGGTCTTTATCTTCAGCCACTGCGCACTTCGCTTGCCGAGCTGATATATACTGTTGCTTGCCTTCGCCATGATTCCCTCAAGTCCCATTTTCGTGGCAGCCTTGAACAACTCGACCCCTTCGCTCACTACCTCACTGACCCGATATGGTGTGTTATGCTTAATCGCATCCTCCATCCATGCACGACGACGAACCAGTGGTTCATTAACAATCGGACGACCGTCGAGGTAAAGGCAATCAAACACATAGCAGACGACCGGATACTTGGCACGAGCATTTGCAATTGCACCTTTGCTGGTTAGCATCCTGTGTATTACATTTTGGAACAGGGGCTTCCCTTCATGGTCAAGACAGACAATCTCCGCGTCGAATAACGCCGATGTCGCCCTAAATGCTTGATCGGGTATCACAAGTTCTGGGAACTTTCCGGTAAGATCATGCTGATTCCGGCTCCGGATTCTAACTTCACCTTCATCCAGTGCAATCATTGCACGTATGCCGTCCCATTTCACTTCATAGAGATAGTGCTCCGCCTCTGGCAGCTCATCCGCTGATTGGGCAAGCATTGGCTCGATTGGATCACGCAGCCAATCAACCTGCGGCTTCTCTGTGCGCTCAAGCATCCATTCGTTCTCCTTAGTGCGATGCATCCTGTACTCTGCGCTAATTTCGCTACTCTGAAGCCGAAAGTGGAATCCCTTCTTTTTCTCCTTGGTGATAGCGTATTTCCCGCGGGCATAGATCCACATCTCGCCGGCTCCATATTGTCCCTTCGGTATCGTTCCCTCGAAGTTTATGTATTCCAGCGGATGATCCTCGGTCGAGACGGCAAGTCGGATGATCCCCGGACGGGGAGGAAGCCCCTTCGGAACAGCCCAGGAGTTTAGCAACCCGTCTCGCTCGAGACGAATATCATAATGCAGCTGCGTCGCGTGGTGCCTATGCACCACAAACGCATTGCCTTCCCCGACCGCAATTGCGGGCGGCGGTTCAGGAGTTTTTCCAAAGCTTCGTTTTCTGGCGTATGCGCTAAGCGCCTCAGGAGTCTTGTGCTTCCGGGACCGCGCAAGATCCTTCTTCGTTGTCAGCCCTTTCCGCACCGTATGAAGGTCAGTGGCATATGCGGCGATCCCCTCCCATGCATCGCCATTGCGCACTATATGTCCGAGCGTAACATGGAGATCAAAGTCAGCACTATCGCTGGTACTCTCCAATTGCTCCCATCGTAGTGGCATTGATACGGGAGCTCCGGGTAGACCACGCACGCTGTATGCGGACACAATAGACTGATAAGTTCGGTTGCGATATATATCCACCAACAGCCTCCCCTTGCGTGCTTCCTTCTTAATGTGCAGGGTGGTTGACTGGCTGTGTGACTGAACGAACAGCTTAGCCACTTCCTGCGCCGCCTCAAAGACTTCTCCGAATGTCCACTTCGGTTCGATGGGAGCGAGGATGTGGAGACCCTTGCTCCCGCTTGTCTTTACGAATGGGTGGTAACCAAAGTTCTCGATATGTCTTTTTAAGTCAAGGGCAATTCCAATAACGTCTTCGAACTTGAAGTTCTCAGGTGGGTCAAGATCAAACACGAAGTAATCAGGCTTATCGAACTGTGGCGAGCGGCAATGCATCTGATGAAGCTCAATGCATCCCAGGTTCGCGAGCCATACCAGCGAAGCTTCCTCGCTCGCTATCACATAATCGACCTTTTCATCTTTCTCAGCACTCCCGAGCACAATATGTTCGATCCACTGTGGAGCCCATTCCGGCTTGTTTTTTTGGAAGAATCGTTCACCGTTAATGCCATCGGGATAGCGCACAAGCGTAAGCGGGCGTCCTTTTATATGCGCGAGAATGGTCGGAGCGATTTTCAGATAATACTCGATCAGTTCGGCCTTCAGAATATTGTCGCCGGGGAACAGATCTTTCTTAAGATTCGAAAGCTCAAGCCTCCGCTTTCCAACTTTAACTATTTGAGATGTCCGAGGCATATGGGATACATTGTTCCAAAAAACGTATTCACATGTACTCGATCTACGCTGAACATGTTTTCTCCCGGGAAAGAGGCAAGTTTCTCTCTGCGATTGACCGGCGCCGTGATAGTGGGCCTAAGCCCTCCTGCCGCTCAACCTTCGTCTCCCGCAGGAGGATTTCTATTCCCTCTTGGTGTAGCCACGGTCTCGAGTTTCAGGTCCGGGGGCAGCGCACAATAGTGCCATCGCATTTCAGCCGATGCAGAAACCTCTCCGTCAGGACCAGCCCTTTCTTTCAAGTCGCGCAAGTTGAGGGTCTTCTGTTCTAAAAATAGTATATGTCAAAAAAGCTGTAAAAATTATCATCATGAGCGGACGCCACCACAGTCTAAAGTTTGCGTCTATCAGGTAAATTATTTCTGTTGGAAGAGGACCGAGTGAAATACCCATAAATATTAATCCCCAGCCAATCTTTGGTGAATTTTCGATCCAAAGAAAGCGAACAGCATAAATAGCTATAACGGGACCCACGATGACGTAACTATTGCCTTGAGTCATAGGATTAAAAAGCGTGAGATATGTTCCAGCCAAGCCCATGAGAAGCAAAGCACGATCGGGCTCGGATGTTCGCTTTGCGCTGACCACCCATAAAACCATTGTCACTATGCCGGCGCCGATCCTGACAATTTGCGAACTGACACCAGTAAGGCCGAATCCAATGGACCGCAGCAGGCCGTTGAAATCGGCAAAGCGATGTTCGGTATTAAGGGAGGAAGTTAATAGTCGAAGCACGGACTGCCGATACTCAGTAATTACGTAGGTCGGATCGGCGAACAAAAAAGGCACGGTTAGGAAGATAATCAATCCCAAGGCGAGCCGCCAGGCTATGGGCCCATATACAATAAGCGCTAAGACCAGCATTACCAAACCAAGGGGCTTAATTACTAGTGCGCCAATGAGACAAAGTGATGCAGACCACCAACGCGATCTGGCAACACTGGCAGCCGCATGGAGGCCTAGAGCTCCGAATATAAGGTTAGCTTGACCATTGCGTAAAGCGCCAACCGCCGAACTAATTGCGACAAGTGACGCATACAAGAAAAAGCGTTCGTCTTTTAGCAGGTCTGTCGAGTTTACTATTCGCCGTAAACCCCAAAATAATAATGCCACTGAAACCACACGCCAAAGCACATCCCCGGGAAGAAATGGTAAACAATGAAACGGCATGAAAAAAAAGATAAACTGTGGAAAATAATAAAAGCCGCTATTGAGATAGAGAGGTTCGCGCAAGGACCATCTTTCAACAGCTTCATGGTAACTAGGAGTGTCAGTATGCTTATATGGCGACAGAATAACAATCGTAAGGACTACCACAACCGCTATTATCCATAATGCATAAGCGATTCTCCGGTAAGTTTTCTGTAACTTCACTGTCTACCCCTCTGAAATTGATTACAAGCTGCCATACCAACCCTTATAGTTAAGAACCCTGCTCCAAGAGCACAGTGATGAATTGCTAGTTCATTAGACCACCAAAAAAAACATTACCATATCATCAAAGTAATCCGCAAGGCAGATTGGTGATTTTCAGCACTGAGCCTCTTTTGCAGCACTTCCCCATACGCGAGATCAAGCTTCCGATTTCAAAAACCAGTCTATAAGCTCACGAGCGATTGTTCCTGTCTGGGGAATAGAGGGTAATTTGTCCGGTTTAAACCAGTGCGCCTCGGAAATTTCTTTTTCATCGATTCTTATTTCTCCTTCTGCATATTCAGCAGTAAAGGCTACCATCAAGGAATCGGGAAATGGCCAAGGCTGGCTTCCGAAATATTTTATATTCCTGACCTCTATTCCTATCTCTTCTTTTATCTCTCGTTTCACCGTTGCTTCTAACGTTTCGCCCGGTTCAACGAATCCGGCGAGGACACTGAAAAATTGCGAATGAAACCGACGCGAGTGAGCAAGAAGAATTTCTCTCCCCCTTGTGACGGCAACAATAATTGCAGGAGAAATGTGTGGGTAAATTATAAGGCCGCATTGAGGGCATACTTTGGCACGTTCTTCGGTTTTTGATTCGGTACGATTTCCGCATCTGCAGCAAAATTTATGGGTTCGCTCCCAGTGAATGATTTGATAAGCTCGTCCGGCAATGGAGAAAAGCTCTTCATCCAGTTGTCCGAGCAGAGAACGCAGCTCCAGAAATGATACTCCTTCAGCTTCACATGCTTGGTCCACTTCAGCAGTATAGCAGCAAATCCCGTTCAGTGTGCCCAGATGGTTTATGCTCTTAAGGGTTACCTGCAATTGTTGTATGTCTGCCCGGCACGGAATTTCTTTATCACGTCCTATCGCTTTGACCATCATCTTGTCGTTTTGGAAGACAAAGAAAAGATCCGTCGAGGCAGATTCTTCTGATGAAAAAGCCGGTAGGAAAACCATTAATTCACCATTTAAGTTGGCCTATCCCCCAACCTATGACCAGGCCGTTACTGAGAAAACATTTGGCAGACTTATTTGCCCACATAGTTGTCCTTATAAACACTCATCAACAAATAAACCACTGTCCAACGGCATGCGGAGCGGAGCTAAGCGAGGCCGCCGGAGCGAGGGGTTAGGCGACACCCCTTGGGCGGTCGCGATGGGAATAGATGTCCAGGGAGAGACACTCTGTTGCATATCCCTATTGAAATCATAGCAAATTTTCCTTCAAATTATAGTAGACTATTTTCAAATTTCCGAAGGTCTGTGGGTCTGGTATCAGTGTGGGAGATCAACAGGGAGAAAATCTATTGCCTTACAGACCCCTTTAGATGAGGCGCTCATGGGTAGCATAATTGGGGCTGTGGCTGGTTTTGTCCTTTTTTCCATTTTTGGTCTTCTTCCAACATTTCGGTTCGGCAGCTCCTTGGCTCTCTATACTCTGCATAGAGTCACAGGAAGGTCTGTGAAGGCCACTCTGGTGGCCAGGGCCTTTATTATTGCCGGAGCCTTACTGAGCATATTGTGTGGAGCAGCTGTCTCTCTTTTTGGAGGAGCATTGCTTGGCAGTATCTTTCTGCTCTAGGCCCTTTAAACAATTTATTGGTCTCTTTATTGTGATGCCTCCTTGCTTAAGTAGACTACGGATATTGGAAGGCCCCATGCATTTAACCGAATTTCTGTAATGTGCTAAGTTATAGCAGGATGTGTGTCATGGGGATTAACCTCTGTGCATGAAAACAAAGGAGGGATGAGATATGGAAGTTCTTCTCAGTATCTGTCTCGGAATAGGCCTGAGCGCGGCTTGTGGTTTCAGGGTTTTTGTGCCTCTGCTGGCCATGAGCATTGCTTCTCTTTAGGACATCTGACCTTATCTCATGGCTTCCAGTGGATTGGAACCTATCCTGCCTTCTTGGCATTTGCCACTGCTACAATCCTTGAAGTCGCCGCCTACTACATCCCATGGGTTGACAATCTCATGGATTCCATTGCTGCACCAGCTGCGGTTGTTGCCGGTGCCATCGTTGCTGCGTCGAGCATCGTTCATATGAGCCCTCTGATGAAATGGACGCTCGCAATAATCGCTGGGGGAGGCACAGCAGCCATTTTCCATGGGGCCACGACACTGGTGAGAGGTGCATCAAGCACCGTTACGGGGGGCCTAGGCAATCACGCTGTTGCGACAACGGAACTGGGGATTGCATCGTTCCTGAGCATACTGGCAATAGCCCTCCCGCTCGTAAGTGGTGTCGTAGTGCTCGTGCTTCTTTTTTTTTGTGGTGAGAAAAGGCTTTCAGAAATTCAAGCAGAGGAAGGCTAAGGCCACACCATAGTTCAGGTTCACAGGGGATAGTTTGGCCCTTGCTCGTTGAGAAGGCCTTCTGATAATTCACGTGGAGCACTCCAGTCTCATTTGAGTTTTCTATATCATTGCCGTATAAAAAATCCCAAAACTATATCGAGAGTCCGCATAACATAAGACTTCTGCAAGACCATTTTAAATAGTCTCCTGGTTGGGTAACCATGTGCATTTCATCGGGCAGTTGTAATATTCCGCTCCGAATATAAGAGTAAGGTTATGCCCATTGTGTGCTCAGAATAGAGAGCAAAATATAAGGCTCTTCTTGCCCGATCCAAGTTGCCCCGAGAGAGACGTAGGCCCTCCCTTTCAGTCCAGGAATTCATTTGCTCCCTCCCTGATTGACTGTTCAATCACTCTGCTCCTACCACCCTCTGGTTCAGCGCTGCCACAGGATTTGTGAAGCTTCGAGAGGAACCGAAACTCCTGGATAGTGTGGTATCACCCGGGCTGTATAGTCGGTGGCCGGACGGGTTGCCGGGACACTGGAACCATAGATGTAGCCGTTCTCCGCCCCCACGAGTTGCTGACCGCGGGTCATCTCTTGTCGTACAGGGTCGCCGCCGCTCACTGCTTCGGCATAAAGTTCTACACGCACTGCGTTAGGGTCGAGACCGTTGAGATAAACCTGAACCTCAAAGAGGTGCTTTTCACTGTCACTCGCAACCTTCACCTCCCCGAAACGCAGATGCGACCATTTCCCCTCCAGGGCGCGCTGCCAATTCACCGTCCGCACGCTCTTTGCCCCCTTATCTGAAGCGTGCTCGCTGTATGCAGTCGCAGCAGGAATGTAGTACCGCTCGGTGTATTCCCGCACGGCGCGATTAGCGGAAAAGCGCGGCGTCAGTCGCGCCATGCTCTCACGGATTCGCGCGACCCAAGCAACGGGAATGCCGTTTTGGTCACGGTTATAAAACTCAGGGATCACCTCCCTTTCGAGCAGCCCATAGAGCGCCTCGGCTTCAACAGCATCCCAGGCCGGATCATCACCGTGTTCCTTCCCATCGCCTAACGCCCATCCCACTTCAGGGGTATAGGCTTCCGCCCACCAGCCGTCCAACTCCGAAAGATTAATGCCTCCGTTGACGAGCACTTTCATGCCG
>DMNE01000265.1:0-3563 GCA_003453735.1 Nitrospiraceae bacterium
CTGCCTGTCTTTGTTTCGGTGACCTTCAGAGAATTCTGGGGTTCTATGTAAAAATCCCCGACAAATTGCAAAGGCTATCTCCATGAAAAGGAGACAATAAAATGCAACGAGAAGCCAACGTATCTCGTTGGAAATCTCGCGGCGGGCAGCGCATTCCAGCCATTCAGTTCCGCCCTTTCCGTGGTTTATTCATCTGAAGCGCCGAACAGGGACTTGCACACAAAAGCAAAAATAAGATCCCCTTCTTCACGTTCTCACCTCTTGCCGGTTTAAGGCATGACAGGATATCTGAAGATACGGACAAGTTTGTTACCGCGCAATGAAAGGGCAGCTCTTTTGGTCAGATTGTCCAATGATCGCTCTGGGGAAAGCCGTACTTCCGGACAATTCCCGAAAACTGGTGTAGGGGATTGTCCCATTAGGCGACTTGCCCAAATTTGCAAATTAGCTTTCTCTATCTTCATTTAAAAATAATTAAGTTTAAATGAACTCCCTGTGNNCTCTGCCGCAGGGTTCTTCACGAAAGCCTCAGTTAGGGAATTAGGAATCTTTGTAGGATAAATACGTATGGAAAAATCCGAAAATATCCCACAGAAGAATCAGACTTAAGCCGATATTATTTTCCTAAATTGTAGAATACAATTAAGAAAATTAAGACGGAGGCTTGTACGAAATGACAGCAATTGCAACGATGAGAATGATCAGGTGTCCTTATCGTACGGAGGGGATTTGCAGCTCTTGCGAGATGCCTTATCCTACGAATGTTTTTGAGCTTGAAGAGTATTGCAGGCGCTCCGGATGTAGAAGTGGCCTTTCTATTCGGGACTCACGAAGTGCGCCCACACTTGTTCAGGAAAACATGAGCTGTGTCTTTGCGGGAGGGGAGTGAAATGAGCAAGAAAATCCTGGTCGCCTCATTTATCCTGGTCGGCATGGCAGGTCTCTTGATCGGTATGCTTGGCGGTTATATATGGGGAGGGTGGTTTGAATGGGAGAAAGGCTACCGGTGTGCTGTCAGGCAGATATGCGCCGGAGATGCCGAAAGCGTAAGATTGAAAAAAGATACCCTCGCCGCGGCCGGCATCTGTTCTTCTGAAAAAGAGGCTATAAGGCTATCCACAAACTAAGACCTTGACTGGAAGGACGGGCCTGAGGCAGTTAAAGAGAGTCGCCATTCAGGGAAGTCTCTTTAACTATGTACAATAGTTCTTAAGGAGTGAGTCGACGGTGAGCATTAAGGTTCTTGCTGAGGCGATCATATTACAGTCTATCGAAGATCTATGGAGTACTGATCACAGGCGAGAGAGCGCTAGCTTTCTTGGAGGAGAGGGCTTCAGAATCGCTGCGGAAATCGCCGGATTGGAATCCAATGAAAGGCGCCGGATCTTCGATCTCGTTAAAGAGATCTTTACCAGAGAAAACGTAGTTTGTTTACAGAAAGCGATAGCAGGAAGTTGGAAGTGAGGCTGAGAGGGAAAGGTAGCATAGTATGAAAGATGAAAATGATCCTTTTTGTGCAGAGTACCTCTCAGAACAAAAAAGACAGCCTTGTCTCAGCGCATGAATGCAGATGACAAAATTATGATGAAAGGAGCTATCTATGAGTTGTCCATACTTTAAGGAAGGATATGTCGGGTTGTGCGTCGCATCGGAATCGAAGTATGTTCCCAGCATCAACAAAATGGAGACCTACTGTTTTAGTGAAGATTATAGACTTTGTGCGAATCTCGCTACATATGTGTGCGGTAGTGGAACTGGACTTGGTACTTCTCACAGAGAGACTCGAACTGTCATGGGGCGATTGAGCGAATAGTCATAACAAGAGTTATGAAGTGTTATAAGGATGGCATGATCACTGTTTATTCGTCATTGCAAGAGGGAAAGAAGGAAGGAATCTTAGGCGTATCCTTAATAAAATAATGCACTTCAAGAAAGAACATTAGGCCAGTTAAATAGAGACAAGGATGGGATGCTTTCATTTTAGACAATGCATTATATCATGCTGCAGATTTGGGGATTTTATTTTCAGTCCTTGTATGGTGAAAAAGCATTGTCGGGAAACAAACCACAAAGAAAGTTCTGTTCGCGCTGACTTATCAGATTTCAAACCAACCAACAAAATTTATGCGGCTTGGGAATGAAGAAAATTCTCGTCAAAGGCGCTGAGTTAGAAGGGCATTTCAAAGAGCGAAGAAAAGAATTGGCAACTTCACGGGTGCGGTTGCGTCATCTTTATGCTCATCAGCAGTCCCTGAGGGAAGCAGAACGAACATCTGTGGCACGTGAAATACACGATAATCTCGGGCAGGTACTGACGGCTTTAAAAATGGACTTGTCATGGATCGCAGCAAACCTGCCGGAGGACAATGGAGGACTTAAGGAGAAAGTGAAGGCAGATGTGGGTCACGTTGATAAGGCCATACAGGCTGTAAAGAGGGTCTGCACGGAATTGAGGCCGGTAATTCTGGATGATCTTGGCCTCGGTGCAACCATAGAGTGGCAGGCAGACGAATTTCAAAAGAGGACCGGAATCAAGTGTGAGGTTGAGGTTAATCCGGAGGACATTGCTGTTGACGCAGAGCTAGGGACTTCTCTCTTCAGGATCTTTCAGGAGGCACTTACAAACGTACTAAGACACGCAAAGGCAACAAAGGTGAAGGCATCTCTGATGCGTAAGAGCAGTGGCATTATGCTTGCAATTGCAGATGACGGTATTGGAATAACAGAGGATCAGCTTTCAAAACCTAATTCCTTTGGCCTTATGGGAATGCGCGAGCGGGTGCATTTATGGGGAGGCAAAGTGACAATTAGAGGCGTAAAGAATAAAGGTACTACAATGGAAGTGGTTATACCTGTTACAACAAGACAGCGATTTTAGGACATCCGCCGAGAATCCTTTGCATTTCTGTGCCGAGATGAAAGGCGGCAATCTCCTGCGTGCTTTCTTCGGGCGAAAAACCCGAAGGTCATGGGTTCAAACCTTCTCTCCGTCACCATAAATATTCTTTATATTTCGATAGGTTAGGGGTGCCAGACAAAAAAAGTCTGCCAGCCTTGCCTGCTTCAACAGGACATTTAACAGGACAGTTGCAGGACAGCAGATTCAAACCCTTCCTGCCACAGAAACTATGGCGCCCAAAAAAGATAAAGAAGTTCGTCTGACAGTATCTATGACTGGTAAAGAGAGAAAAAGTCCAGGATGTTATATGTCTGAAAGTAGAAGGTTCGTTCTTGATTTCGATCTCGATTCAAATACGGGAAAAATAAAACCCCTCAGTGATAGCGGCATTTATAACCGCGTTCGTAAATCATCTTAACCGACTGGTCGTTGATCCAGAGCGATTTCCGAGCGATCAAGACAATATTATGTCGTCAAGAGGTATGGATGCCGTCTATCTCAGAACCTCGGAAATGTACAATATCACGCAATAATGCTCTAATCATCGACAGAAAACATAAGTTCAATGCAAAGGCAGAGGCCTCAGAATGTTATTGATCCCGAACAGCAGTTATTTTCATCCTTCTCGTTTTTGAAAGCTCTTCATGAATTCTCCAAAAGCTGA
>DMNE01000265.1:3579-8290 GCA_003453735.1 Nitrospiraceae bacterium
GCGCGGAAGTATCCGGCCCTGTTATTGCCCTGCCCAGGTCCATAAGAAATTGGGCCCCGCTCTGTAATAAAGTGCGAAGGACATCTTCGGTTCCGGAGGCAGGCAACGCCTCTTCTTCCTCCGTAGCTATGGCGGCATCGGTGGTGTCGAACGCCACGGTCTCTTTTTCATTCTCAAAGCGCTCCGACTCCTCAAAGTGAGACCCTGGTCTTGCCTTGTCCAGATTTTCAGTTATCGTCTCCACCGACTGCATGAATTTCTTGAGCTGCGATTCGCCCAGCATTACGACATTTTCACCATCCGCATCCAGCGCCCCGCCAATCAGGGATTTTTTGAATTTGAGCAGCTCAAGTATCCTCTCCTCGATTGAGGCCGATGTGACAAAATTGACCACACGGACACTCCTCTGCTGTCCGAGCCTGTGTATCCTGCCTATGCGTTGCTCAAGGACCGCCGGGTTCCAGGGGATGTCCATATTGATGACGACCGAACCGCTCTGGAGGTTCAAGCCAACGCCACCGGCATCAGTGGAAAGAAATACTTTGCATGCAGGGTTTTCCTTGAAGCTTTGCATGAGATCCTTCCTTTTCTTCGCAGGGACACTGCCGTTTAAATGGACATAGCCGATGTTGTTTCTCTCGATTATATGCTCCACCAACTCATTCATCCTGAGCCATTGGCTGAATATGACCACCTTTTCCTCGCCTTCAATGACTATCTCTTTTAAAAGTATTTCGAGTTCTTCTATCTTGGGGCCGTGGACGGTCTTTTTATCCACCAGGTAGGTATTGTCCGACACCATTCTCATCATGTTCAGGGCAGAAAGCAGGCGTTTCTGGTCTGCCTCGCAGAGGAATTTGTACCTCCGCCACTTTGCTACCAGTTTCACGACAATCTCATAATAATCGTCATGAACAACCTGTTGTTCCTTTGTCATGGGAACAAAAAAGTTCTTGTCTATCCTTTCCGGAAGATGCTTGAGCACCTCGTCCTTCTTGCGGCGTATCAGCACATCCTTGAGGGCGGCCCTTACGGATTCAAGTTGTTGATATCCGATTACCTTGCCGCTTGAGCCCTCATCCATTATAGTGTGGTCGTGCATGAAACGGTACAACGGGCCGAGGCGAAGTCTGTCGATGAACTCAACGATTGAATGAAGTTCCGCAAGCTTGTTCTCAATGGGTGTGCCGGTAAGCACGATGGCAAAGGTGGATTTCAATTGTTTGACCGATTTGGCAGTCCTCGTATTCCAGTTCTTGATCCTTTGTGCCTCATCGAGGATGATCAGGTCCGGCGCCCATTGTCCTATCACTTTTATATCTTTGTGCACCAGCTCATAGTTGATGAGCTTGTAAAAAGCATCAGTGCCATAGAGTTTTTTCCTGCTATGGGTCAAGCCCTCAACAACCTCTGCCGTCCTGTCTGTGAATTTCTCGATTTCGGTCTTCCACTGATATTTAAGCGATGTAGGCGAAACTATCAGCACTCTCTGAATGTTAAACAGCCGGGCCATTAACTCCGAAGCCGCAAGCGCCTGTATGGTCTTGCCCAGCCCCATGTCGTCACCTATAAGACAGCGCTCCGCCCTCGTGGCAAAGAGAGCGCCTTCACGCTGATAAGGGTACAGTTCGGTCTTCAAGATGTTTTTAAAGATCGGGCTTTTGGTCCCGTTTTTCAAATGCCTTTCGAATATTGCACGCCTGTGCCTGGCGTCCTGGTGTTCGGCCACAAAGGCAAGTACATCATCGTAATAGCGCACCTCGTGCCCGTCCAGCGGCATCTCGCTGAGAATCCTGTGAAAATCAAGCAGGCATTCATCCTTCAAACTGCCGTCTGGGCTGAAATAGCAGTTCATGAAGTCAAGCAGGTTCTGCGGGGCATTCTTGCCTGGCTTGAATCGGATTTCTCTCTTTAAGCCATAGCTCAGGTATATTTCGGAATAAGGCTGGACAAAACCCACCCTGAATGCCTTTTTTGCGCCAGGTTTCTTTTGAAGCTTAAGTAGTGTGAACTCTATGTGTTTGCAGGTGCCGAGGTTGTTGATGCTGTAATCCGGGCATGAGCAATAATTGCTACCGGCCCTAAGGCCGCGAATGGCTACCTTGTACGTCTTTCCGGATTGCGGGTTTGTGAGCATGAACTCCGAGAATACCGGATGGTAACCGATATTCTTGAGTTTGAAGTTCTGTTGCTCTGCAAATTGCATTCTGAGCAGCCGCTGCCATTCCTCAAGTTCAAGATGGTCGGGTTTGTATGCTTTTGGGACTTTCAGTTTGACGGGCTTTGCTTTCGGCTTTCGTGAAGACTTCTTGTGTCCGTAAGCTTTTTGTTTCTGCATATTGGATCCTCTTTGATTATGATTATTCTTTTCTGAATTGATCTGCACTTTCGATAAAACCATCAATGCGCTTGCAGGTTACCCCTTTGCCGGCAATTTTCTTTTGAAAGTCCCCAGGGTTATTTTGCTGGGCAGTTTATCGAAATATGCAATCGTTCCCATGTACAATCGTCACTATCTTATCCGCTTTTTTCAATAACACCATGCTCTGCCCCTCTTTTGTAACATGAGGTCTTATTATTATATCACGAAGACCCGGGAATGCCGCTGTTTGTGCCGGATGACTGAAAGAGAATAATCAGCATGCACCCAAATGTGTGGTCGGCATTATGAACTTGCCACCAACATGCATTTGCCTTCTGACGCACTGTCATTTTCGATGCCTGCGAAACGTTTCTTTGAAATGGCGGAGGATATTTACGGAATGTTTTGGAATCGGATATTGGAAAGGATTGAAATAATGAACTCCATGGGAAGTATTCGAAGGATTCGGGAGGCCTCCAAAAATATTATACTCTTGCCATACTTTTTTAGCCATCCCTTTTACTGTGTTCACGTCTGTTTATGGTTTTTTAAAAGGAGAATCTTTCCTTAAGGTATTTTCTTACGTGTTTCTAGCAGTAAGTGCCTTTCGAGAATCCTCTATGGTAGCAGATTCTCCTGGATACCGAAACTGCACCGAGAAGGGATTCAGGATTCTTAATTTTGGCTTTAGAGCATCAAGTAGTGGTTCTTTTTCATTCAGAATAGTCAGAAGATCGAGAAGGTCATGTGTCTTTGGAAAATCGAGCTTCTTCAGGACGAGCAATGCCTTCAAATATTTTTCAATACATTGCTGACAATGGAAGCCTACAACATCGGGAACAGGTATTTTTCTTTTTCTGGCCATCACCACAGCCGTCTGGTAATCCTGTTCAGATTTGGTTATCCATTCGAGAACGTCAGGCCTTTTTTTCATAAAGGACCTTTCCGTTCATTTCAATATTCCGAATAAAAGGGTCAAAGTAATTCTTTCTTTTCCTTATTTCTGCGGGAGTCTTAACAATAAGGTCCATCGGTATTTTTCTAGGCTCTAGAACTTCGCTAACCATAGCATACCGTTCAATACCCTTTTTTCTGGTATTTAATAACACGAAAAGATCAATGTCGCTGTCCCTACTACGTTTGCCGGTGATATAGGAACCGAAGAGCACTATTTTTTCGACGTCAAAACTGGAGACAAGCCGATTGACAATCGCGCTGATCGTTGTCTGGATTTCATTATTATCAACCTTTACCATAAATCTAAATTAGCATAGCACGACGGCAATGTAAATAAGGTCCTCATCCAAGCGCTGAGGTTAGATTGGATGATAACAAAGTAGCCTTTGAACCTAAAAAAGGCAATTGTAATATATAAAACTCTCCGTAAAAGATACTCTTTAAAACATTTTGGAATCACCACCATAATGGTGATAATTCCAACTGCGTGCCCTCTCTAGGACCATGGACAACGGCAGCGGATAAATCCCTATCGGGATAACTAAAGGTTTTTTGTCGTGAGATTGGCTCTAATAAAAGAGCCTGCATTCAGTTGATATTAATAGTGATATCTTAGCTGAGCTATAAGAATGGCATCTTCTGCTGGCCTATACACAAGCCGGTGCTCATCGTTGATGCGGCGAGACCAATAGCCTGATAGCCCGTGTTTGAGAGGTTCTGGTTTGCCCGATCCAGAGAAAGGATCGCGCATAATCTCATTGATAAGACGGTTTATGCGTTTAAGTTTAAATGAACTCCCTGTNNCTCTGCCGCAGGGTTCTTCACGAACCTGTCGGTCGGTTTGCTGCCAATATTGGTAGTCTTCCCATGCATGCTCTGCAAAAATCAGCTTCATTCGGCGAGTGTGTGTTGGGCACCGCCGCCCCGTTCCAACTCAGCAATGGATTCGAGGAGCCGCTGGGCATTTGCTGGGACGCGCAGGAGATATGCGGTTTCCTCGAGTGCTTTGTAATCTTCAAGAGAGAGCATGACCACCGAATCTTCTTTTTGTCGCGTGATAATGATGGGATCGTGGCTTTCGCACACTCTTTTCATTGTTGAAGCTAAGCGAGTGCGGGCTTTTGAATAAGTTATACTGTCCATATTTATTAGCTCCTCCATTTCTAATTGTACAAGTTATTGTACAAGATTGCGAGAAATTATGCAATTATCCCATGGGCAACTGATGATTTCAATATGCTTTTCCCGATTTCGGGGCACACCTGACAGGGGCATCGAAAAACCACAAGCAACAGGACAATCCGACTACCGTTCCTAAAACCATGGACAAATATTCCACGACGTCATTCGAACTGTTCTAATGACGACTCGCATGCCGGGATTTCGCCGGCA